>NZ_JAARML010000002.1:2100000-2314149 GCF_011759375.1 Paraflavitalea devenefica
CCAGGGATTCCAGTTATTGGGTGGCCTGCCATTGGCATTCTTCGTCATCCAGCCATGTGCTTTGGTCATGAGCGGCTGAAAAATGCGGTAATTGGTTTCATAATAAATGCGTTTCCTGATCTGCGGAGAAACTGCATCCAGTTTATCACCTACAAAATAATCCACCCAGGCAAGGAAAGTGCCTGTCTCTGCACTGAACAGGTCAACAAACGGCGCCGATACATCCATAAGCCCTGAATACTCTTTCCGTTGCGGCAGGTGGGCCGGTACGCCCCACCACGATTCTTCACAGATAGACCATACGCCATTGATAATGGGATCAATGAACCGTCCTTTGTTCTCATATACTTCTGCCAGCAGTAAAGTGCCCAGCACATTTCGTTTTTCATAGCTGATGCTTTGGTATTCATTACGGTCGCCTGTACGTTCTATCAACAATGATTTGGTGGCAGGGATCGAAGGCCAGTTATAATTAATATAACTGTTTGCCTTTTCCAGGATGGCTTTCATCATGGCCGCATCAGCTTTGGCCCAACCGGTGCGGTCACTGGTTTTGGGGAAAGGCGTCCACTGCGCCTGCGGTATCAATACTGTTTTGAGTTCAGGGGCAGTGAATTTGCCACTCAGCAGGTTTTGCTGGGCAATCAGTTTACTGCAAAATATTACCAGCAGCAGGGTTCCTATTGTCTTTTTCATATACAATGAATTGAGTGATCATGGATACAAATACTTATCAGCGATCATTTGTCTTTCTTCCAATGGCTGAGCGGTGTGGCTTTTGCCATTGCCTTGCCGGCCGCTTTACCGGGTTTCAGCGCCACCCGGATGGTTGCTTTGGTATTGGCCGGAAGGGTTACCTCAAAGCCCGTGAGGATGGTGCCCGGGTTGGGGGCGTCATAACTATTGGGCGGATCGGTAGACCATGTTTTCATGGTTATTTCACCGGGTGCTGTTACTTCCAGCTCCAGTTTTTTGCCGTCTTTGGTCAGTTCCGCTTTGTTCTCACCGGTAATGGCTACACTGGCCGGCGTGAGCAATGTCCAGCGGATCGTGGCAGCCTGGTCGGTCGTTTCCACTTCATCCTGTACCAGCACATACGATTGGTCAACGATCGCAATGCCGCGGTTGGCAGCTACCAGTGAACCTTTGTATACGGCCGACATGTCCGTGATGGCATGCATAAAGGAAGGGGCTGCCGAAGAAGCGGTGATCGGGGCATGCCCTTCCACCCGCTGGTGCTGGTTATTAACGGCAAGGGTGTTGTGTACAAGATTGGTAAGGCGGAATACCGTCCAGCGCTGGGCATCCTGTGTTCTGCCAAATAACTTAATGCCTTTGGACTCCAGCGATTCATAGTCCTGCATGCCAAAGTCCATGGCCCAGCGTACGCCATCGGCTTCCATCACAAAGGAACCAATATCCATATGCGCATGGTTAACCGATACCGACCCGCCTTTCATCCCTACAAAGAGGGCGTTGGGATCGGTCCAGGAAGTACGCATCAAAGCAACCGGGTTTTTGCCCCTGCCCATCCACATGCCGGATGCAGGAGCCGGGATGCTACCGATATTGGTGCCGGCGCCCCACAGCATAATGGCCGGCAGCAGGCGGTTGCCGGTATGTGATTTCGGGTCACTGTTCTGTAGCCGGCTTTTTTCTACCCATAGCAGGGAAGGATCTTTTAGTTTGGCGGCAAACCAAAACATGGCAGGTTGCAAGCCTCCGGAGCCACCTGCATCTGAATAATTAAAGGGCCTGCCTGAGGGGCCGGTCATATTTTCCAGGTAACCGGCCGTTCTCAGGAAGCCAGGTTTTTCAGTGAGGCCAAAGTCTTTGCCAAATAACTTTTCGATAGCACTATTAAATAATACGTTGAAGCTGGTGCCATAACCCCAGTAGCCATAACCTTCCGGGTAAGCGCCATCGGGCGCGTAATCGGCCATGGGCAATACAATGGATGTTATAGCGCGGTTAATGATCTGTTTGGCCAGTTGGGGTTGGTCTTCATAAATAGCCATAGCGCCGTAGCTCATGCCTGCATTGCACACCTGGTTCCAGTTGTGTTCTGCTTTCAGCCAGCTATTGTTGCCCGGGTTTAAAGAAGGTTCCAGTCCTTTTTGCAGGATGGCTGCTTTAACAGCAGCACGGGAAGCGGGTGATAGCTGGTCATAGAGCCAGTCGTACCCAATGGCCATAGCCAGGGTCATTTCCGCCACATCCAGGAAATGGGAGGGATTCCAGTCGCTGAAAGCGGCGATGGCCAGCATCTCTTTTTCGGCACGTTGGGAATAAGCGGGCTGTTGGGTGAGGCGCCAGGCATAGGAGAGGAAGAAGATCCTGCGGATGGCCTCACGTGATTTATCCAGCAGGCGTCGGCCTATTTGTATGCGTTCTATGGGGGGCAAGGGCAGTAGTTCGTCCGATGCAGAAAGGATGGCCTGGTGCAGCTTACCCCAGGTGGCATCGGCTGCGATGGTTTGTTGGATGGCACGCTCTTCATCTTTCAGCAGGAGAATGCGTGGGTGCGGAGGCAGGTGGGAGTCTGACGTACCTATATAATCGGTTTGAGGAGCAGCAGGTAGCCCCGAAAGCAGCAACAGGGCCAGCAGACCGGAGTACAGGTAGTTTGTCGGCATATAGCAATCGTTATGATCAAGGAAATTAGACATTCTATCGCATACCGGTCTTGCGTTGTCTGTCTTTATTTTTACTTAAACGTTTCAGTAAATAAATCGCCTGATTCTGAAAACGATACCAGCTTTTTTCATCAAGTTTGAAATAGTTATTTTTTTATGATCTTAAACGATTGCTTATGTTAATACCCTGCCTGAACTCCTGCCGCACCTTATTGGTTCGCTCACCCATTGATCTTCGTCACCTGGTCCTGGCATCCTAGATATATTGGAAACGATTCCAGCAATTTCCTGCAACAATCTTATGGGCGTGTTGTCCTTACGCTAACCGCCTGCCATTATGAAGAAAAAAAACAACAAGAAAAACTCCATCCAGGAGCTCGCTGCTGCCTTGCAGTTGTCGCCTGCCACCATATCCCGGGTATTGAATAACCATCCGCATGTGCATGAGGCTACGCGCAGCAAAGTGATGACCATGGTAGAGCAGGTAGGGTATAAGCGCAACATCATGGCTTCGGGCCTGCGTACAAATAAGACCCATACCATTGGATTGATCGTGCCGCGTATTTCCATGTTCGTGCATACGGAGATCATTACTACCATTCAAAACGGGTTACATACACATGGGTACAACCTCATCATCTGCCAGTCCAATGATTCCCTGGAAATAGAAAAAGACCTGGCGCTCACTTTATATGCCTCGCGGGTAGATGCCGTGATCGTGGCCTGTACTTTATTTACCACCGATTTCAGTCATTTCGATATACTCACACAAAACAATATCCCGGTTGTTTTTTATGACCGTGTTCCGGTAAAGCCTTATCCTGCCTGTATCATCAAAGGCGATGATTTCAGGGGGGCTTACCTGGCCACTGCTCATTTGATTGAATTGGGCAGTCGCCATATTGCCTACATATCAGGCCCGGTGGGCTGTAATATTTACATAGATAGGTATGCCGGTTTTGAGCATGCTATGAAGCAATACCATGTACCGGTGATGAAGGATTGGATATTTTACCATGAGCTCACGGCCGAAAATGCCCGTAAGGCCATGCACCGGCTGTTTGCCCGCAAGCCCTGGCCGGACGCCATACTGGCTGCCAATGATACCACGGCCCTCACTGTATTGGCTTTTGCCAAAGAGCGGGGAATTGCGGTACCGCAGGACCTGCGGATCGTAGGTTATTCCAATGACCCGCGCTCCTCCATTGTAACGCCTTCCATTACTACAGTGGAACAGTTTCCCGGGCGTATCGGCAGTGTGATCGTCACGGAGCTGTTGAAGATATTAAAGAATGACAGGCAAACGGTGGCCATAGATGCGGCGCCCATCATTACGCCGGTGGAATTGATCAGGAGAATGTCTACTTAATGTTACTTACTGGTAGAAGCCCGCTGTATCAGGGATGACTTAAACACAATACTCTCATTCGTAAGCGGTACATTCTTTTTCTCCAGCGTGGTCAGCAGCCGGGCGGCAGCCTCGTGGCCAATATTAAAGGCCGGCTGGGTAATGGTGGTGAGGGAAGGGTTTAAAAATGAGGCGATGGGCAGGTTGGAGAAGCTGATCACCTTTACATCTTTGGGGATATTGAGGTCCAGTTGCCGGCACACCTCATAGCCCGCCATGGCATACCGTTCCACGGCCGCAAAAATACCATCAGGTTTTTCCCGGATGAACATGTCCCGGATGAGCGCTACGTCTTTCTCATCGTTGTTGGTGCATTCCACGATCAGTGATTCGCTATCGGGCAACTGAAAATCTGCTATTGCTTTCCGGTAACCCTGCAGCCGTTTGTTGCCGATGGAAAGGCTTTTGGAGATCGCCAGGTGCGTGATCTTTTTACAGCCCTGTTCTACCAGGTGCCGGGTGGCCAGGTAGCTGCTTTCATAATCATCCGTGGTTACTTTGACCGTATCAAACTCTTCTGAAACCCTGTCGAAGAAAACGATGGGCAACCCCTTCTTTTGCAGGTTGTGTAAATGGGTACAATCGGTAGTAGTACCAGATACCGATATGAGCACACCATCTACCCGGCCATTATACAATTCTTTAGCCAGGGATACTTCTTTCTTATAGTCTTCATGGGTTAAATAAATGAGCACATGGTACCCCTTTTCCTGGGCAACGGTTTCAATGCCGTTGATGGCGAGGGTGAAATAGTTATTGGCTATTTCCGGTATGATGACAGCAATGGTTTTGCTTTTGTGTTTACGGAGGCTGCTGGCATGTGGGTTGGGCTGATAATTCAGTTCATTGGCCAGCGCAATCACCTTCTCCTTTGTTCCTTTACTGATGTCATAACTGTCGCGCAATGCTTTTGACACCGTAGCAATGGATAGGTTCAATAATGACGCAAGCTGTTTGATGTTAACAGATTCCATACGCAGTTATTAAGGATAATCTGTCTGTAATCTAAGGATATATTTTGGAAAATATCCTGTTATTTACTGCGGGGGATTGTTCGTTTTATCCCATAATTTATTCATGACCACCTGTTGAATGACCTGGTCGCGGTAATTCCTGCTGATGGGAATGCGGTGGGATTGTATAAATATCTCATTGCCTTGGATGCTGTCAATCTTATGAATAGAAACGATATAGGATTTGTGTACCCGGATGAATGATTTGCTGTCCAGGTTCTGTTCCAGGTTTTTCAGGTACAGCAGGGTTATATATTTTCCCCTGCTGGTATAAATGGTAATGTAGTTTTGCATGCCTTCCACGTACAGGATGTCATCAAAATGGATCTTTTCATATTTGCTGCCGCATTTGATGAAAAAGTAATCACTCACATTGTCTGTTTTAGGAAGGTCCTGGCCACTGGCCTTGTTGATCAACTGGTAGTAGTCTTTTGCTTTGTTGGCGCTTTTGAAAAAGCGGTCAAAAGTGATGGGTTTTAACAGGTAGTCCAGCACGTTCAACTGGAACCCTTCCAGGGCATAACTGGGGAAGGCCGTGGTGATGATCACCATGGGTGGGTTCTGCGTCATTTTCAGAAAGTCGATGCCATTTATTTTAGGCATCTGGATATCGAGGAAGATCAGGTCTATGCGATGCTGGTCCAATAGTTTGATGAGTTCAACCGGGTTCTCACAGGTTTCAACCAGGTGCAGGAAGTCGATCTCCTGAACGTAATTAGCAATGCCTTCCCTGGCCAGTGGTTCGTCATCAATAATTACACAGTTAATCATTCGTATTCAAGTTTTAATAGGTGAGGGAATGTTCAGGCGGTTTGGGATATGTTTTCCAGGATCACCAGTTCGGCAAGGTCCATCTGCAGCTTTACATCAAAGCTGGTTTTGTTACGCTGTACCTGCAGTGTATATTGTCCCGGATAAATTAATTCCAGCCTCCTTTGTACATTCTGTAAGCCAATGCCGCCATAGCGAACAACATCATTCGCCTTATAGGTGGATGTACTGTTGGTGATGGAAAAATTCAGTTGCTGCTGGTCCATGTACAGGTTTATTGTTATCCAATTAGGCTCATTGGTATGTTTGGAAACGTGTTTAAAGGCGTTTTCTACAAAGGTCATTAATATAAAAGGAGCTATTCCCAGGTGCTTGGTATATTGCTGCTCTATTTGGAGTGATACTTCCAGGTTCTTGTTTAGCCTGAGCTTTTCCAGTTCGATGAAGTTTTCCAAATAAGCGATCTCGTTACTTAATGGTATCTGTTTGTCATTGCATTCATACAATTGATACCTCAATAGTTCGGAGAATTTGGCAAGGGAAGCAGAGGCCTTGTGAGGATTTTTGTGGATGAGGAAAAATATGGAATTGATGGTGTTAAACAGGAAATGGGGATTGAATTGGTTCTTAAGGAATGTAAGTTCAGTTTCCAGTTTTTCCTTTTCAAGTAACTGCTGCCGCCTTTTGGTCTGGATCCACTTCTTGGTCAGTTTTATACTCATGGCAAAGGTCATACTGGCCATGGTGGAGGGTAATGAATAGCTGAAAAAATAATTAAAGCAGTCATGCCCTTTTCCATATAACGCTTCAAGCGACTTGCCGGAAGTAAAGGAGCTTAAATAATATCCGCTAACAATTAGCAAGGCGGCACAAAGTATAGTTGCCAGCAGGTAAGTGATGTAGCGGGGGAACCTGCTTTTTTCAAGGTATCTCGGGATCAGGAAGTATAGATTGAAATAGACTGCAAACGCCTGAAAAATAACGTAGAAGACAAACTGTACCGTATAGGGGGAGAAGAATATCGAATTGGCTGCCTTCAGCGGATTGCCCAGTGCCACTACCGACCACAGATAATGATAAAGGCACCAGAAAGGGATATGGTGAAGTTTGTATTTGAGTAGCCAGTTCTGACCCGATCTTTCCTGCAGCATACAATAAATTGTCTGTATTAAAAATACATTGATTTTGCTGGTTTCAGGCATCCGGTATATGAATTCAGTCAAATAAATGACCAGTTACTTATCTGTATATACCAACGGTATTATTTCCTGTGTGCACTCCTGTCATTTTTTATGCATTTCATCAATTATATCCGACCTGTAGTCATTCCGGTTTTATTAATCTTCCCTGTATCTATTCCTTTGTTTAGATAATCCCGCAAAAAATAGTTGTGGGTCTTGTTCCGGCGCCGGGCAGATCTTTAAATCATATAATGTTATGAAGACCTTATTACTTAATGTGCTATTATTTTGTTTTTTGACAGATACAGTTGGCCAGGTATCCGGAAAGCTCACTGCCGCTGCAGGCCAACCCATTCCATTTGCCAACGTTCTTTTATTGAAAGCAATGGACACTTCCCTGGTAAAGGCAGCTTTGACGGATGAAAAGGGAGATTACCTGATTCAAAATACCAGCCCGGGAAGGTATTTTTTGCGATTTAGCAGTGTTGGCTACCAGTCATGGGATTCTCCTCCGTTTGAACTAACAGATTCCCGGAGGAATAAAGATTTCGGAACACTGGTCATGCAGGAAAGTTCCAGGGAATTAGGGGAGGTGGTAGTCCGGGCTGAAAAGCCATTGTTCCAGCAGCAGGTGTATGGAACGGTGGTGAATGTTGAAAGCAGTGTGCTTACAAAAGGAAGTTCTGTGCTGGAGGTATTGGAGCGGTCGCCGGGAATATTTATAGACCGTCAGCATAATGACATTGCCTTGAACGGGAAAGGCGGTGTAAGTGTTATGGTGAATGGTAAGCTGCTGCGTATGTCGGGAGATCAACTGGTTACCTTATTAAATGGAATGAGCGCCAATGATATTGAAAAAATAGAATTATTGACAACTCCTCCTGCTCGGTATGATGCAGAAGGAAGTGCCGGTATGATCAATATCGTATTGAAGAAAAGTAAAAAACGGGGAACTGCGGGCTCCTTTTCTGTGACCGGAGGCTATGGCTGGGGGGAAAAGGGTGCTGCCAGCGTCAATGTTGACCATAACACAGGAAAGGTAAATCTATATGGTTCTTATTCCTTTAATCATGACAGGGCGTATAGCGACTGGCATTCAATTGGTACTAATAATATGCCGTTATTGGGCGGACAAAATTACACGGACATTCTGAGCGAGATCAGGTCCACTGACAACAGCCATACTGCTACGCTTGGGCTTGAAACAAAGGTAAGCTCAAGTCTTACTGTTGGCAGTAACATTAACTATAACAACAGCCGGCTAGTCATCAGTACCCATAACACCGCATTCTATGACGTGGAGCCGGATTCGCTGTATACATTGGATGCCAATATATATGGTGACAACCGCTGGCAAAACCTGATCACCTCGCTGTATGCAGTGAAAAACCTCGGGGAGGGCGGGCAAATTAACGTTGACATAGATTACCTGTATTATAAGAATAGCAATCCCTCTGATGCCCATAGTTCCTACCGTGATAAAAATGGAAATGAAGCCGGGTCAAATGATACACTTTTTTCCCCCTGGCAAAAAGGCTTTGCCCATTCATCCATAAAGGTGGGTGTAGGTAAAATTGATTATACCAGGCAATTATCTCCCAGGCTAAAGTTAGAAACAGGCATCAAGGGCACCTATACGAGCAATTCAGGTTTATCCAGGATAGAGAGCCTGGTGGACGGGACCTGGGTAAGCAGGGGCGAAACATCCACTAACATAGTTATGAAGGAAAGCATAGGGGCTGCTTATGCCTCCGTTAATGCACAGTTGGCCCCCGCTATCAACCTGATTGCAGGCGCCAGGTATGAACATGCTGATACACGGATGGATGACCCGGAAAAAAAGCAACCTATAACCCATCGGAAGTTGGGTAAGCTCTTTCCCAGCGTTTTCTTTTCCTGGAAGCTAAATGAAAACGCAGACCTGCAATTCTCCTATACCCAAAGGATCAGCAGGCCCTCTTACAATGACCTGGCATCGTTTGTTATATATACTTCTCCCAATTCAATAGAATCGGGCAATCCCTTATTGAAACCAACGATCACTAATAATCTGAAAGTAGGCTATAACTACCGGGGGTATATATTTTCTGTATTGTTCAGCAGGGATGATCATCCTATTGCCAGGTACCAGGTAACGAAAAGCCCTGCAGGTGACCTGGTCAATCTTTGTCCACAAAATCTTATATACCAAAATAACCTGACTTTTCAAACCAGCCTGCCCTGGAAAGTCAATGACTGGTGGAATATGAGTTATAGCTTTGTAGGAGGGTGGAGGCAGTTTAAGGAAGACTTTACCGTCACGCCGGCTAAAAAAACATATTTCGGGTTTTCTGCCAACTTCAGCGAGACGTTTAAGTTTCCCCGGAACTTTTCCCTGGAAATTTCAGGATGGTACAATGGGTCATCTTATAACGGAACCAAAAAGGTAGATGGATTCGGCGCCTTGAATGCAGGCATCAAAAAGGAATTAAAAAATAACGGGGGGACATTTCAATTATCCGTTCCAGATATCTTCAGAACAGTAAGTATTGTAAGTTATTATGGTACATTGGCAGAGGAAGCATTTGATATAAAAAGTCATGTTGTATTCAGAACAGAATCTGCCCGGTCGCCCGTAATAAAGCTTACCTATTCCAGGTCTTTTGGCAATAGTACTATAAAGAGCCAGCGAAAACAGGATGCCGGGTCCAATGAGGAAAGGGAGCGGATCAAAAAAGGGTAAACATGACCATTCTTCAAAAGTAAAGCGTCCGCGATGTTGATGCCGCGGACGCTTTTTTATGCATATATAGGCTACGTGCTTAGCCTAATTTTTCCAGTCTCAGGTCGAGGCGCTTATCTTTCTTGAAATACTCCAGTATCATTACAGAGCCGGCTTTGGCCGGGAATACTCTCATGTTGCTGGCCTTTGACTTCAATTCAATTTTATCGGTGGTGAACTTGCTGCCATTGTAACGGATGGCATTGAAGGTTTGTCCCTTGTATTCAGAACTTCTTACATAGTCGCTATAGCAAATGGTAAAACTGCTGTTGTCCGGTTCTCCGGTTGTGAATTCATAGTCAAATGCGCCCACCATTTTAAGCATCATGGCAATGGCGTGTTGACTGTTATAGTCACTGATAGCAGATAGCGTGGCATCGTTCTGGGTTTTATCGTATATAGTGGCATTGGTCACTTTATACTTGTCGTTGAATTCCATCATCACCATATCGGTGATCACGATCTTGGTAACGCCGGTAGAGCCAGTACTTCTGCCTCCACTTAACACAGCAAGGCCTATTCCCAGGGCGCTGGCTTTCCGCTTGTACCCTTCACCCACTACAAATAACTTACCATTGGGTGCTTTGAGCAGCTTGTGGATATACAGGAATCCCACATCGTCAATCTTGCCTTTGGCGTTGGTAGGAAGGTATTTGGCTAAATCACCGCCCCAGCTATTGTAAGTTTTGGAAAGTACTTTCCCTTTGCTGTCAATCTCGTACAATCCAAGGCCCAGGCTGGCATCCTTAGCGATATTGGCATTCAAATCAAAGTAACTGCCCATCACAAGTATTTTGCCGGTGCCACTCAATTTGACCACACTGGTAGGAACAAATTTATAATCACTACCTTCTGCATCTATTTCAAACTCCTTCTTTTTGGTAACAAAATTCAACCCGATGAGGCTCGCGGCCATCTTACCGCTCAGGGCCCTTTTTCTTTTCATCACTTCCAGTATGATCAGGCTGTCGGTACTGCCCAGAAATTCTGCCTGTGCATACTTTTCTTCATCGTCGTTAGGTACATAGGTCCATTGTTTTTTTGATTGGGAAGAGTAGAAATCCACTTCATACGTACGTTGCTTGCCATCCCTCAGGGGGAGTACCGATGCATAGCCCTGCTCGCCGAGGTCAAAAACATTCTGGTTAGTGCCTTCATCGGTATGGAGGGTCTCATATTGTTTCATCAGGTCATCGGTTTTCCTATCATACTCCCGGGTATAAGTAAACTTCAACTTTCCATCAATGTCATACACCTTCATCTCCAGCATCTTGGTTTCTGCATTCTTAAAAAGGAAGGCGAGGCTGCTGCCATTGTAGGCGGCCTCCAGGAGACTGATCTGTTTGGAGTCCTGGAACTTGATGTCTTTTACCTTGTTCAGGTTCTGGTCCAGTATCTGCAGGGTATATTCGTTGGTATTCCTGTCTATCTTATCACTTTGGTACAGGAAGAAATAACCTTTGATCTGATTATTTTCCATGATCGTACCACTATTGCGTAAATACGCTGAATATACCTTGTCAATGCTCAGTTTAGCCTGGGCATGGATTTGTTGCGTGCCTAAACAAAGGAAGGTCGCGGCAATAATAAGTTTTCTGATCATTTTTCTTGGTGTTTGGGTTGTGGAGAGTAAATCGTTTGTGTTTTATTGGGTGGCTATTTGAATACTGGCGCTGTAAGCAGTTTTGAATGGCTCATATCCCTTAAGCTGTACATGATACCGGTTCAGGAAATGGTAACTGATAGAGGCCAGGTTTTCCAGGTAAAGATTTTGGATGAACTGCAGCAGCAGGTTATAACTCGCCGGGTAACCGGGGCTGGGCAGGTCAATATATTTGCCAAGCGTATGGGCTTTTTGGGCTGCATGTATACTATTGAGCAAAGTGCCGGTATGGGCTACCAGGTAAGGATCGCCAGGCTTTTGCTGCAACAAGGCCAGGGTGAAATACAAACTTCTGGTGTAATTATTGGCGGCATACGACCAGGCGATGATCTCATACCGGAAATCATTTTTGAGTGTGTCGAACCTGGCTTTGTCAATAACGTTTGCCGGGCGGGCAGACTGACCATAGCCGTTGATGACGGGTTGCAGTAATTGTATCCTTTGCCGGCAGTCAGGGTGCGTTTTCAGGGAGTCATCAAGGGTATTGTCCTCTTTCAACAGGGCATGGCCACCCAGCAATCCTTCTTCTTTGGCGATCCATTTCTTCTGGAATGGATATTTGGGGGCGTTGAAGGTTGTTTCAAGGGCTGCGGCGGTATTAAAAGGATCTGCATCAATCGTGTCCAGCAAGGCCAGGGTAGTCAGTGCGGCGCTAACATCAAACTTTGTGTTGCGTACCAATGCCACGGCTACAGAATCGGCTTCGCTTTCATGGTCCCTGCTATGCCTGCGGGAGGTGAAAGTAAGACCCTTCACCAGTTTGTCCAGTTGCTCCCTTTTCTTATATTCAGATCCCTTAATCTTACGTAATTCAGCCTGTACGGCTGGTGAATTGATGGTGGTAACATACCGGTTGATGGCATTATCGCTGTGTTTGAGCAGGAAATGCGCTATCTCGTGGGCAATCACAAAAGCTGCCTGGCTTTCATTGTCCAACCGGTAGAACAAGCCCATATTAATAAGGATAATCCCTTCTCCTATATAACTGGCGTTGGGATTGCCGGAACGGGAGAAATAGCAACGGAAGGTCTGTTGCTTCAGGGAAGGATTGGCCTGTACGATCTCATTCGTCAGTGCATCGAGGTATTGCTGGGCAGCGGCGGCTGTATAGATCTCTTTGTCGTCAAACTTGGATTTAATATGCTCCCATCGCTGCTGGTATATCTTTTTGAAGTCTTCTTTATATTGGGCGGGCAGGGCTGTCAGGTCGGCCTTATACTGTTCCTCATACTTTCCGGAAAGCTTTTTCAGTAATGTTTCATCTTCCGGGGCTGGTATAAAAGCCGTCGTTTGAGCGATACCTGTAAGTACCAATGAAAAACTGAATACCAGGGTAAGTAAGCGTGTCCGTACCGGACATGGCAGGGCAGACCGAAAACAGGGCATCATATTAGGAGTTAGTTGCTAACGGTTGCAAATAACGGGAAATATTCATATTGAACAAATCCGTTCTGTTTTGCATTCGATTGAATGTATTACTCCTGTCTCAAACGTGTGCAGCATGGCAATATTGTCGGTGGCGGGTTAAAATGCCCTCCCCACAAGGGTTATGCCTCTAAATGCAGGGTAGGCTCCGGGTGGTGATTAAATACTATATGTTTCTATTCAGCTCTTTTTCAAATTCTTCTATAGTGGGGATATTACTCTTTAATTCGGCAGGTAATGCCTGGGTAATGATAAATTCACTGATCCCAATGGGCTTGTTTATTCCCCGGAGGGCATATTCAACTTCAATACCCCTTTTGCCCTTGCAAAGGATGATGCCGATAGTAGGTTGGTCGGTTTCCTGTTTTAATTGATCATCTATCACTGAAAGGTAGAAGTTCATTTTGCCGGCAAACTCGGGTTCGAAGGTGCCTGTTTTCAGATCAATGACTACAAAACTCCGCAGCCGGATATGGTAAAACAGCAGGTCGAGCCGGTATTCTTTATCACCTACTTCCAGGGGGTACTGCCTGCCAATGAAAGCAAAACCTTTCCCCAATTCAAGCAGGAATTTGGTAATATGTTCTGTAAGCTGTTTTTCAATGTCCAGTTCCTGTATCTGCGGCTCCAGCGCAAGGAATGCAAAATTGTAAGGGTCTTTGAGCATTTGCTGGGCTATCAGCGCCTGCTGTTCGGGAAGTGTATTCTTAAAATTGTTGAAAGCTTTTCCCTGCCGGGCAAAGAGATTTTGCTCAATCTGGAGGGCTAAAATTGCCCGGGTCCAGTTGTATTCAATAGTTTGTTGGATGTAAAATAATGCCTGTTCAGGGTCTTTAACCTTATTCAGTATTAGTAAATGGTGACCCCATGGAATCCGTGCAACAACTTGTTGCACAGAGTTAATAGATTGATAATCAGTACTACTCAGTGCAGCAGCTTGCCGCACTGAAATAGGTTGATTATCAATGGAAGCAAGCTGTTGCACAGAGTTAATAGATTGATAATCAGTACTACCCAGTGCGGCAAGCTGCCGCACTGAAACTGAACTATAAAAAAGGTAAAACCTTCTGATATCGAAGAGATTTCTTCTGGAGAAACCAGGCATATTGGGGAACTCCTGTTTTATATCTGAGGCTAATTGTTCTATGTAATTATTTCTACCATCAAATAATACCTGATTTTGAGCAATCATCTCTCCGATCTTCCAATAAAGCTGAATGACCGCTGAATTGACTGCTAGAGCAGCTTTTGCCTGGCTGGAACGTATCTGTTCCTTAATGGCAATTAACAGTTCCCTGTATTGATAGTCGTTAGTTAGCATTGGTTTGACATAGAATAAGAAATAAATATACTTAAATAAATTAATGTATAGGCATGGCCATCGAATTATTATATCCTTCCTGGTTTCCCACTCACTTTAAAATTAGTATGAACGGTTTCCGCGCCGGCGTACCTGCCTGCTTTTTTTTCCTAATTTTAGAGTACTCAAAATGAAAACCTTATGGCCATTTTTAAGCTTACCATTAATGGGAAACAACAGCAGGTGGATGTAGAAGCTGACACACCATTGCTGTGGGTGTTGCGCGATAGTCTGCACCTGGTGGGTACCAAGTACGGATGTGGTATGGCGCAATGCGGCGCCTGCACGGTCCACATGAATGGCGCAGCCGTTCGCTCCTGTATATTGCCCGTATCTGCTGTAAAATCACCCGTCACTACCATTGAAGGGCTGTCGGCCAATGGCGATCACCCGGTACAGTTGGCCTGGGATGAAGTAGATGTGCCGCAATGCGGCTATTGCCAGGCGGGACAGATGATGACGGCCGCTGCCTTCCTTAAAACGAATCTTCATCCTACAGATGAAGAAATAGCCAGCGCCATGCATGGCAACCTGTGCCGCTGCGGCGCTTACCACCGCATTCGTGAAGCCGTAAAAGTAGCCAGCAAAAAAATCTAATCTATGCAAACAACTACCACTACCAACAATACCGGCCGGAGAGACTTCCTGAAATGGTCTGCATTCACTGCAGGCGGATTGATCCTGGGCTTTAAATGGGCAGATGCCGAGGGGCAAACTGCTTCTGTATTCTCCGCTGCTATGGCCGAAGCAGATGTAGCCATCAACAATTACCTGACCATTGGCACCAATGGTATCGTGACCATATTTTCTCCCAACCCCGAACTGGGACAGAACATCATGACTTCCTTCCCCATGATCGTGGCGGAAGAACTGGATGCCGACTGGAACCAGGTGAAGGTAGTACAGGCGCCGTTTGACGGCAAGCGGTTCGACCGGCAGTTGACTGGCGGCAGTGGGGCGGTGCCGCATTCCTGGCCCCTGTTAAGAAAAGCAGGCGCTACAGCGCGGTTTATGCTCATTGCTGCAGCAGCCCAACGTTGGGGTGTACCTGCGTCAGAATGTACAGCAGAAGCAGGTTTTGTATTGCACAAAGCCAGCGGTAAAAAAGCGGGCTTTGGCGAGCTGGCAGAAGACGCCGCCAAAATACCGGTACCGGCTAATGTTACGCTGAAGGACCGCAAAGATTTTAAACTCATCGGTACAAAAGTTAAGAATGTTGCCAATAAAGAGATCCTGACCGGCAAGCCATTGTATGGGCTCGACTTTTACCGGGAGGGTATGTTATATGCCATGATACAACGGCCGCCTGCCTTTGGTACAAAAGTGAAATCATTCGATGCGGCTGCTGCAAAGGCCCTGCCTGGCATTGTAGACGTGGTGCAGGTGAAGAACGGGGTAGCTGTAGTGGGTAAATCCACCTGGCAGGTGATGAAAGCGAAGAAAGCACTGAAGATCACTTATGAGAATTCAGGCAACATAGAAAGTACGGCAGATCACGATAGAATATTTGCCGACCTGCTGAATAATGGTAAAGCTACTGTGCGCAGGAAAGATGGAGATGTGGATACTGCTTTTAAAGATGCTGCCAAGGTCATTAAGGCAGAATACCAGTGCCCGTTCATTCCGCACAATCCACTGGAGCCGATGAACTTCTTTGCCCATGTGAAAGAAGACAGTGTGGAGCTAATAGGCCCCTGCCAGATACCTGGCAGTGCACGCACGGCTGTTTCCAAAATGCTGAACATTCCCGAAGAGAAGATCACCCTGGAGCTTACCCGCCTGGGTGGTGGCTTTGGCCGCAGGCTGTACAATGATTACGTGGTAGAGGCTGCCGAAGTGTCCTCTCTTTTAAAAGCGCCGGTAAAAGTCATCTGGTCAAGGGAAGATGATATGATGGGTGGTATTTACCGTCCTGCGGTGAGATATCGTTTTGAAGCAGCGCTGGATGCCGGTGGCAATATGATTGGTTATAGACTGCGGGGCGCGGGTATCAATTCCGGCAACCCTACCCGTGAAAACAACTTCCCTTCCGGGGCTGTTGACAACCTGCTGATCGAATCGGTAGAACACCAGTCGCCCATCACTACAGGGGCCTGGCGGGCACCGATCACCAACTTCCTGGCTTATGCCGAGCAGTCTTTTATAGATGAAGTGGCGCATGCTGCCGGTAAGGACCCGGTACAGTTCCGCCTTGATCTGTTTGAAAAAGTAAAAGCAAAACCAGTTGGCAGAACTGACTATAACATCAACCGGATGATAGATGTTACCAAAAGGGTAGCGGAGCGTTCCGGCTGGGGTAAGAAAAAAGGCGTGATACAAGGCTTCAGTGTATATTTCTCTCACCGTTCTTATGTGGCACAGGTAGCTGAAGTAGTAATGGAAAAAGGCAAGCCGACGGTGAAGAAGATCTATGCGGTGGCTGATTGTGGTCAGGTCATTAACCTGGGCGGTGCGCAGCAGCAGGTCATGGGTGCTATTGTGGATGGCATGGGACATGCCCTGTTTGGCAAGCTGTCATTCAAAGAGGGCGTTGCCGAGCAAAATAACTTCCACAACTACCGGCTTATCCGCATGCGGGAAATACCTGAAGTTGATCTCTTCTTTGTAGAAAATGAATTTGATCCTACCGGCCTTGGTGAGCCAGCCCTGCCACCCACCGGCGGCGCCATCGCCAATGCCATCTTCAAAGCTACCGGCAAGCGGTTGTACCAACAGCCGTTTATAGACAGTGAGGTGTTTGGCGGCAGTGGGAAGAAGACGTTTTGATAAATAGTAACAAAGCATATTGAGGCTTCAAATCTGATGATTTGAAGCCTTTTGTTTTTCAAAGCATATCAGCCCATAGAACCTTGCGCTAAAACTTATAAGTAAGATTGGCGGTAACCCTGGTGGGATTCTGCGCCGCCAGGCGATTAGACCAGTACTTTTCGTTGGTAAGGTTGTCTACTTTCAGACCGATCCTGAAAGCAGACCTGTCATAAAATACGGAGGCATCCAACACGGTATAGGAGGGGATGGTGAAAACAAAAGCCTGCGTATTGGTTTGATAAGATTCGCTGCCATAATTACCGCCGAATGCAAATCCCAACCCTTTGGCATTCCCTTTTACAAAACGGTAGCTGATCCAGAGGTTGGCCATTTTGTCGGGGCCGGCTGAAGCCGGGCGCAGTCCCTCAATGCTTTTATTAGCCTTGTCATACTTGCTCTCATTGTAAGCATAACCTGCCACCACATTCAAACCCGGTATAGGATTGGCAATTACCTCTGCTTCAAATCCCTTGCTCAGTTGGGTGCCATCCTGTAAAGAAAAATTGGTATGATCAGGGTCATCACGCAGCATATTGGTGACTGAGATATCATAATAGCTCAATGTTGCATTCAGTTTATTATTCAGTGCGTCGAGCTTAATGCCTGCTTCCCATTGGTTGGCCTGCTGTGGTTTAAAAGTATTGCCATTATAATCTGTACCACTCAGGTTCTCAAACCCGTTCATATAATTGGCAAACAAGGACACCTGGTTTTTAACCACCTGGTATACCAATCCAAATTTGGGTGATAAGGCTGTTTGATTAAAGGCGCCGGCAGTGGAATCGTTAGCAGGATAATAGGCGCCCCTGGCCTGGTAGTAATCTACCCGCAGGCTCGCCATCGCCAGCAATTGGTCGGTTACATTGATCACATCAGAAACATAAGCACTATACGTATTATCCCGTACGCGGGTATAATTCACAAATGTGGCGGTGGCGAATTGGGGAGATACTTTTTCTACGGTAAAGTTGTTATAGGCGGCGCCAGGTTTCTTAAAGTTGATGGCAGGCATATTGATCGTAGCGTCATTCCGGGAAGATTGCAGGTTATAAAAATCTGCCCCGATCACTACCCGGTTCCTCATATTGCCGATATAAAAATCGCCCTTGAAGTTTTGCTGGATGTTTGTTCCATAGTAGGGATACTCCTGCGAAGTAACCGCTTGCCTGAGTGTGCTGTCGCTCAAGATCGTTAAGCCCACCACATACCCATCAGAAGAAGAGCGGGTACGTGAAAAGACCGTCTGTGAGGTCCAGCTCTCCGATAACTTGTATTTTACTTGTCCAAATACATTCAATTGCTGACTGGTATAAGCGATGGTATTGTTGGCAAAGGAAAGTTTATACGGCATGCCCAGTTCTTCCACACTTTTGGCAACTCCTTTGGTATACGTAGTAACCCGGGTAGGGGAAGTGGCTTTATAGCCGCTCATTTCTATATCCAGCAATAAGGTAAGCTTGTCATTCACTTTATAGGATAAACTGGGCGCCAGTAAAAAGTTTTTACTGAAACCGGCATCCTGGAAACTACGTTCACTGTGAACAGCGCCATTAAACCGGAAGAGAGCAGTTTTTTCCTGGTTGAGCGGGGTATTAACATCCAGTGTTATCCGGTTGAGGTCCCAACTTGCGCCTGAATACGATACTTCTCCTTTGAAAGTCTCAAAAGGCTTCTTGGTGACCCGGTTAAACAAGCCGCCGAACGAAGCCAGCGTGCTGCCGAATAAGGTGGCGGAAGGGCCTTTGATCACTTCAATGCGTTCCAGGTTGGCGGGGTCAATACTGGTATAAATAAAACCGCCTACTCCATTGCGCACCAGGTTGGCAGTGGTAAACCCTCTGGAGATAGCCGTACTTCTTCCCTGGTTATAAACAATGGGAATACCGGCTCCGGGAATGTTTTTAAAAGCAGCATTGTAATCGGTGATCAGTTGTTCTTTCATTAATTCCTTGCCCACTACACTGTACACCTGCGGGTTTTCTATATTCTTTAATGACAGCTTGGATACGTCATCGCTTTCCTTTTTGGCAAACCGGTTACCACCGCTTGTTACCACCACTTCTTCCAGCTTTTGGGAAGACTGGGTGATCTCAATTTGCACCGAAACAGGTTTGTTGTTGACGATCTCCACTTCTTTGGTAATGGTTTCAAAACCAATTAGGGATACTTCCAACTGGTATTTGCCGTTGGGTACATTTTTAAACCGGAATTCGCCGCTTTCATTGGTAGTCACCCCTTTAGTAATCTCTTTTAAAACAACGGTCACATTAGCGGCGGGGTTACCATCAGCGGTAATGATCTTTCCCTGGATAGTGCCGCCATCTTCTGTAGTGGCTTTTGCCAATAAAGTATTAGTAGAAAATAGCCATAAACCAACAAGAAAAAAGAGCCTTATCATCCTGATTATCAATTTAAGTATACCCAAAATTTAGGGCAGGCAAAGGTACTATGAGGGGGAGATGCCAGGCGTAGCGATCGGGAAAAATGAGTTGCGTGAAAAGGAAAATTAACCCCTGGAGCCCAAAGGGCCTGCTATCCTCTTATCGGACATATTGGCCATTTATCAATATATAAATATGGCTTCATGATAATATTTGTGAATCGTATCTGCTGTAAGGTGCAATGAATGTATTATTTACAAATGCGGCAGAAATGAAACAGGAAACTATTCATGTAGGTAACAGGCTGCGCAGGAATAAAATAAAAACAATTTACCTGATTACTAACGGGAAGTTACCCTGAAAATATGTACGTAAGTCTTCGTAAACCTTTCCTGATCTGTTTTAGCTGGTGTAATACTGCTTCACAGGTATAAAATATCTGGATAATTTCAGAGAAGATCAAAAACTAATTTTATGAGAAGAGTGCTATTCTCTCTCGTCGCAGCTTTATTATGCTGCGGAAGCCTGTATGCACAAACACGTACCATAAGCGGAAAGGTTACAGATGCAAAGACCGGCAATCCCATACAGGGAGCCACTGTATCCGTACAGGGTAGAACAACAGCCGTTCAAACAGGTGCAGATGGCAGGTACACCATCGCCAATATTCCCACCGACGCTACATTGGTCTTCAGCTTTGTTGGCTATAGTCCCAAAGAATTAAAACCCGGCAATGCCGCCACCCTCGATGTAATGTTGGAAGAAGTAGCTACCCAATTAAATGAAGTGGTGGTCACTGCCCTCGGTCAGTCGCGCGAAAAAAAATCACTCGGCTATTCTACTACTACTTTAAAAACGGAAGACATCAACCGGGTATCTCCTGTAAGTATGTTTGATGGCTTGCAGGGGAAAGTAGCAGGCGTGGATATTTCTAACGTCAGCGGCAACCCGGGTGGATCTACCAAGGTCATCCTGCGTGGCTATAGTTCACTCGGTGGTAATAACCAACCCCTGTTTGTGGTGGATGGTGTGCCGGTGAGTGATGTGCGACCGGGATCGGAAGGGGTTGACCCCGATGGCGCCAACAATAAGGGTACGGGTCTGGACAATATAGGTCTGCCCGGTTATGATTTTGGTAATACAGCGAATGATATCAATCCCAATGATATCGAAACTATGACTGTGCTGAAAGGTGCTGCTGCCACTTCTTTGTATGGCTCACGCGCCAGTAATGGTGTTATTATCATCACGACCAAAAAAGGGAAGAGCGGAAGGATCAAAGTAGATGTGAATTCCTCTGCTGTTTTTTCCGACCCGCTCATATTGCCCAGGATGCAGAACCAGTTCGGACAGGGATGGGAAGCACAATTCATTCCTTCAGAAAATGGTAGCTGGGGACCCCGGCTCGATGGAGTAAACCGTTTATGGGGCGCGCCTGTCAACAACTCGCAACTGCTGAAGCCTTTCTCTTTTGTCAAAGATAATTTCCGGGATGCTTATGAAACAGGCCGTGAATTCAACAATACCGTTTCCTTCAATGGTGGTAACAATAATACTACTTTTTACTTTTCTTATGGAAATGCTTACAGTGATGGGGTAGTACCTTCCGATAATGATTCCTACCGCAGGAATGCCCTGTCATTGCGGGCTACTACCCGGTTGGATAAATTCTTTGCCGAAGGGTCTTTTAACTTTGTGAACAAGGCACAACGTTTTGTAGAAGTAGGGCAATCGGCTTCCGGTGTAGGGGGCTCTTTCTTTGAACAACTATTACAGATACCGGTAGATATTCCTATTGCTGACCTCCGGGATTATAAAAACCAATTCTTCAATGTAGACAACTACTTTACGCCTTTTGCAGAAAACCCCTATTATACTTTATTTGAAAATGGCGGGCGCAGCCGCAATGACCGCTTCTTTGGCAACATCAACCTGCAATACAAAATAATGGATTGGCTGACCCTGCAACTGCAACAGGGTATTGACAATACGAACAGCGTTACCAAAACCTGGCGCAACAAGAATGCGCCTTCTCCCGGCAGTTGGAATGCGGGAAGCAATCCGGAGAGCGCTGCCCGCTCTGCCAACATCGGCAGCGTACAGGAAGGTTCACAAAAATATTATGAGTATGACAGCAAGCTGGATGTGCTCATCAAGAAAAGGTTCAATGACGACTTTGACATCGATGCCATTGCCGGCGCCAATTACAATGAAAGAGGCAGTAATGTATTGTACACCTATGTGGAAGACCTGGCGCTACCGGGATTCTTTGACATTTCCAATGGGGTGAATCCCCCGCAAAGCGCACACTATAAAAGCAAACAATCCATCTTTGGTGTTTTTGGTTCTGCCACGCTCGGCTATAAAGACTATCTCTACCTCACCTTGACCGGCAGGAATGACTGGAGCTCTACCTTGCCCAAGGGAAAGAACAGCTACTTCTATCCCAGCGCCAACGTTTCCCTGCTCCTGTCAAACCTGCTTGACCTCACTGGAAGAACACCCATCAATTATGCCAAGATCAGGGCCAGCCTGGGCCGTACCGGTAAGGATGCCCCGATCTACCGGGTGTATGATGTGATCTCTTCACAGGTAGTAATATTGCCCTTCGGGCAGATCAGTTTCCCCTTTAACGGAGTGCCCGGCTATACGTTGAACGACAGGTTGGGTAATGTCAACCTGGAACCGGAGATCAGCAAGGAATGGGAATTGGGTGGCGAGTTCAGGTTATGGGACAGCAGGATAAGTCTTGACCTGGCCTACTACAACAAGTTATCAGAAGGGCAGATCATCAATGTACCCATTGCACCCACCACAGGATATACTTCTGTAACCCTCAACTTTGGTGAAGTACGCAACCAGGGTATCGAACTGAGTGCGCAGGTAACACCGGTACGTACCAGGCATTTCAACTGGGACATCAATTATGTATTCACGCGCAACCGCAACAAGGTACTGGAACTGCCTACCGGGCTCGACAGGGTAACCCTCAACAATGCCTACGATGCCAACCTGGAGGCTCGGCTGAACATGCCACTGGGTGTATTCTTTGCCCCTACTGCAAGGAGTGATCCGCAGGGCCGCGTAATTGTTGATGTCAACACCGGGTTCCCGGTAGTGACTACGGAAGACGTTTACTTTGGTACAGCACAAAGGGATTATACCATGGGGCTGTCCAATAGCTTTACCTATCAAAACTTCCGGTTGGGCTTCTCCTTCGATTATCGCAAAGGCGGTGTATTCTATTCCAGTACTTCCGAACTATTGCTATTTACGGGCAACCATTACAGAACAGTATACAATGGCAGGAAGCCGTTTATTATACCCAATTCTGTGAATGAATCCTTTGATGCAGATGGTAAGCCCGTATATACAGAAAATAAAACGGTGCTGGATGAAATACACCAGGATGATTATTATTACCAGAACTCTAACAGGGCCACATTCTATGACTGGACCATTCTTGACAAGACCTTCCTCAAGTTAAGGGATGTGACATTGAGCTATACCTTCCCTTCCAACTGGACAAAAAAGATAGCCGCGGAACGCGTGGTGTTAACCCTCATTGGAAGGAACCTGTGGGTGAAGCTGCCAAAGGGTAACAGGATGGTTGATCCGGAATCTTCCAACTTCGGCAGGGATATAGCCAGCGAGTTTGGTGAGTTCAGGGTAGGGCCAACGCCACGTTCTTATGGAGCTTCCTTACGCATCTCTTTCTAACCTAAAAATCAGCTTATGAAACGGAGAAAATATATCATCTGCCTACTGATCATGGTGGTGGCAGGAACGGGTTGCAGTAAGATCACGGAAGACAATATTGATCCCAATAACCCTTCTGTGGAAAATGCAACACCACAACTCCTGCTTCCTTCTGCATTCATGGCTACAGCCGGACAAATAGGAGGAGAGTATGCCATTACCGGCGGGCTCTGGGCGCAATACTATACGCAAAGCGCCTTTGCCAGCCAGTACCGTACCATTGATGCTTACAGTATGGTGTCTTCCGACAACAATATTGCCTACCGGGAATTGTTCCGGGGTGCATTGATAGACTATAAAAAAATACAGGACCTTACCACCGCATCAGAAAACTGGCCTTTTTACCTGATGGCTACTATAATGAAAGTTTACACGTACCAGGTGCTGGTTGATCTCTATGACAGGGTGCCTTATTCAGAAGCGCTATCAGGTTCTGCCAACCTGCAACCCAAATTCGATGACGGGTACAGCATCTATACCGGCCTGCTGGCCGAAATTAATGATGCCTTGACGAAAGAATATAAGGTTACCTTAAATACTACTGATGCGGTAAGTGATATCATTTTTGAGGGGGATATGGACCAGTGGGAGCGTTTTGCCAATACACTTAAGCTCAAAATGTACCTGCGTATGATCAACGCCAAGCCAACAGAAGCGCAGCAAGGCGTTACGGACTTATATTCCAACAATGCGCCTTTCCTGGAAACAGGCGCAGGCATCACCAGCTACGAGGACCGGCCCAATTACAGCAATCCTTTTTATGAACAGAATATACGTCGCTTAAATACCAATGATAATCTGCGGGCCAGTGTAACCTTCGTAAGCTGGCTGCAGAAAAACAATGATCCGCGCATCGTCAGTTATTTTGGTTCTGCCACTCCCGGCGCTATCCACCAGGGCGATTATGCCAGCAATAACCCGGCTTATGGCGCTGCTGCGGTATTTGTGCAGCATGCCACCGATCCCGTATGGTTTATCTCCAAAGCTGAATCCTATCTTTTACAGGCCGAAGCGCGCGCCCGTTATTTTGCAGGAGCAGGCGCCAAAGCCTTGTATGATGCCGGTGTAACGGCCGCTTTTGAGCAGTTGGGACTTACGCCCGGAACATTGCTCACAGGAGCTTATATCTTTCCCGATGGTGGTACGATAGAACAGAAACAGGAAGCGATCAGTACACAGAAATGGGCCTCATTTCCAGGCACACATGACCTGGAAGGTTTTTTTGAGCAAAACCGCACTGGTTATCCGAAATACAGTCCGGTATACTCAACAAGTCCGGCCTATGTAGCTGGCCAACTGGTCTATTCTGCCAATGGGGTGACAGGAGGTTTGTTTCCCAAACGGTTGTTGTTTCCCGAAATAGAAAGAAGCCGCAATATCAATACACCGGCGGAAGTACCATTGACAGAAAAAGTATGGTGGTCAAAGTAATCACAACAAACAAATTTTATGAAACAGTTGATCCTGAAATATGCGCTGCCTGTGTTGGGAATATTGTTGCTGCAGGCCTGTGCCAAAGAACCTTCATTCGATTACCCGGAAGGATATGTAGGAGGTTCCAAGGTGGTTAATTTTCCTTCCGTAGCCATCAAGGGTGAGCGCCTTATTATCCAAAACCAGGGCACCCCTTATACTGAAGCCGGCGCAGATGCCTTCCTGCAAGGCCAACCTGTTCAATATACTACTACAGGTTCGGTGAATGTCAATACGCCCGGTGTATATGAACTGGAATACAGTGCCAGCTCTCCCGATGGCTATTCTGCCAGCGATTGGAGAACAGTGGTCATCCTATCTACCGCTGCTGATGTAACCAATAACAATTTCTCCGGCACTTATAACAGGGCACTTACCGGTGTTAATGCTACCTGGACAAAAACCGGTCGCGGAATATATGATGTAGACAATCCGGGAGGCGCTGCTGCAGGAGTAGGCTTTATTGTAAAGCTCGTTAACTATGAGGGTACTAAGATCGCTATCCCCCGCCAGCAGGCTTTTGACCCTTCCATAGGCGGATTAAATGTCATCCAATCGACCAGTGAGGTGTACCGGGCAACGGCTGTTCCCATCACCGTTGACTGGATAATCCTGGCCGGTGGCTATGGCACCGGCTTGCGCACTTTTACTAAAATTTAAACAACTACTATTATGAGCAGTCGTTTTATTAAATATATATTCCCGGTATTTATGGCAGGGATTATTGTTGCCGGTTGTGAAAAAGATGAAGATATAGGAGGTACTGCTGTTGAGAAATTGGCTGGTGAATGGTGGGTGCAGCTTTCTGTTGACGGTGACCTCATATCACAAAGCTTTTTCTCGGTCATGACCTACAATACGGCAGACAATGCCAGTAATAAAATGTGGATTGATGACCATGAAGATATCTGGCCTTTCAAATTCAAATGCGACGTGGATGCGGCCAATCAAACCTTCTCTGTTACCGGCGCCACCAGCGAGTATAGTAACATTACCATCAACGTGCAAAATGGTAAAGTACTCACCGGTGTAAGTAAGGGGCCTGTTTCACAGGCAGTAACTGATAGCATCTATTTTGAAGCTGAGTTCTCCGATGATCCGGGCGTAACGTACCAGATTCACGGCTATCGCCGTACCCGGTTTGCTGAGGATGATCATTAAAGCACGTTTAGAACCACATCAACAATACTTGCTTAGCGGGAGGAACATTGTTATATACTAAACTCAAGGTACATCCTAACGGATAGGACCTCCATTGTCCATGACAAATGTCATTGCCAGCCTCTAATGAGCTTGTATAATATTCTTCACTGTATTTTATTGGAAGTTTTTTTGAAGAAGTCGGATTACTTTGTTTATCCGTGTAATTGTATCCGTCATATTTTTTCACTTAAACTTGTTTGCTTATGAAAAAAAGTATTCTTTTTTTCCTGGGAGTACTATGCTCCTTCGGATATTTCTCCTGCACAAAAAATGCAGTTAATAATTCAGACTTACTCACCGAAGTAGATGCCCGCAACAGGCCACCTGATTGTGGTTGTATTGCAGTAGAGGGGAGTACTATCTTTGACCCCACCTGCCTTGTTTCACCGGCTGCGCATGGACGATTAGACACCATTCAAAAAGGCTTTAGTTTCACAGAAGGTCCTGCTGTTGATAAATGGGGAAATGTGTTTTTTACTGACCAGCCCAATGACAAGATTTACAGATGGGATGCTGCCACTGGCAAAATAACCTTGTTTTTACAGGGGACTGGTCGTTCCAACGGAATGGCATTTAACAAACAGGGTAACCTGATCGCTTGTGCAGATATGCGTGGAGAGCTATGGCGTATAGACAGGTACGGTAATCATAAAGTACTGGTCAATAATTACAAGGGTAAACTGTTAAATGGCCCCAATGATGTATGGATCAATCCTGTGACCGGAGGTATGTATATTACTGACCCGATGTTTCCAAGAGATTATTGGGAGGAAGGCGATCCCCGGAAACAAGGTTGGCCTCCAACACATTCGGAACAGGCTGCCACCGGCAAAGGAGGTTATGTTTATTACCTGGCTCCCGGCAGCAGCAAATTGGTACGGGTAACGACTGAAGACATGGGATGGGATGCTGATGGATGGCCGAACGGTATTGTTGGAACCCCAAATGGAAAAAAACTCTACGTAAATAAATGGGCTCCTGATAACCTGGGCGGCACCTGGGTGTTCGATATTAAACCTAATGGAACACTCGCCAATATGAAGAAGTTTATTGACATGGGCGGTGATGGTATGTCAATGGATGAAAGGGGAAATATTTACATCAGCAACAGCCTGGGCGTAACCGCCTTTGACCCGAACGGAAAGAGGATCTTTAATGTTCCTACCGGCGGCGGAGCGACAAACAATGTTTTTGCCGGTCACAATAATAAACTCTTATTCATTACAGGGGCAGTAGACAGGGTAACTTCGCTAAAGATGAATGTAAAAGGGGTAGAAAGGTTTTAAGTTGCTTTTCATAGTATATTTGATTAAAACCCCTAAGCTGTGCACGAAACAACAACTGTAGATGAAGCCATCTCCAAAGGGCAACAGATGATCAATTACCCGGCATTCCTGATTGTACTGGGGATACCCGGCGCTTCCACTTATTTAGTTGTTCAAAACATATTGCCGGTGTGGGTGCTCCCGGTAGGATTTATTCTGGGCTTAGGTCTTGCCTGGCTTTACTGGGGCATCATGATCCCCAAATGGCGGCTATGGGCCTTTGAAAATGTGCGTAATGTACATGAGCTTAAAAAGCGGGCGATCAGGGAAAAGCTCATCTGGCCCGACAATAGCTTTTGGCGAAAGATAGAGATCTGGACGCCGCTTGATAAAGAAAGATGGCTTTCCCTGCAAAGCAAATTCAATAAGGAAGATGTTTTTACAGACGATCTCGCTATTCCGGCCGAAACCATCATTGGCTACTCCAAAGGCAAGAATTACTTTCAAATGGCCATTATGCTGGTTATTCTGGGCGGGGGCGTTTTCCTGATCGTCAGCACAGGAAATTACATTGTGGGTGCTATCGCGGTAGTGATCGGCGCCTGGTTGAGTTACAAAGAGTACAGGCAGGCTACTAATACAAAGCCACAGATCATAGTAAATGATAAAGGTATACAGACCATTTCAACCCCATTTTATGAATGGAAGGATATTACCAATGAGGAAGCAATCGGCCAGCGTTCAGGAAAGCATACCTATTATTACCTGATTTATGATTATCCCGGCGGCAGTGCAAAATTACAGATAGACGACTATGAAACAGACCAGCGTTCCTTGAATAACCTGCTGAGCTTGTATCGTGGCCGCTATCAAAAGAAACAGAACCGCCGGTAACAACCAGTTAATCGAATCCTTTTTATTTATTGTGGCCACGACCAGGTAAAGCGTAGGTCTATGAAGTCGGCTATGTGGCGGTGGGCCTGTAAGTGAAAGCCTGTGCCCAGGTGCCGGTTAATACGGTAATGTATTCCCCAGCGATGGTAAACATCTTCAAAATAATTGGTAGGATTGAAAACATAAATGCCAAAGCGCTGGCTGAAGATGAACTTTCCCAATAGGAATTCATGTCCCAGCAATAGCCCGGCCCTGGTGGCGCTGGCATCTATTGAATCCTGTTTTAGCTTGAACCGCAATGCCCGGTCGGTAAATACTTCCACCCCGGCAGTAAGTGCATTAATGCGGCCTACCTGTTTGCTTCCCTGGAAGCTAATGCCGATCACGGGTAGCCGGCGGCTCCTGCCCTGCTCATCCAGCACTCTCTTGGCGATGCCAAACACACCGGCATCCCACCTGACAGGTAATTCCTTCCAGAACTTATCCCTTCTGCGTATGCCCCGGAAATAAGGCCGGGGGTGGGGCTGGTAACTGACTACAACACCGGCAGTAGGCCAGTTAATCCCCTTATTGGGTTCTTTCAGTCCGCCGTTGGATTCATGCTGGTAATTGATAGAGCCATTCAGCCACCACCGGTCATTCAGTCTGAACCATAACCCTGTTCCCACCAGCAGGTAACCGCTCAGGTGGGTGCTGTAGGATTGATTGGTAGGATTGTGTACCGGGCGATAAGGAGCCGTGAGATAGGAGAGGCCTGTCGCTGCTCTGAAAGAAAAGAAAATATGGCTATTAAGCCGGTAAGTGGGTTCTAAAAAATAGGCGCCGGTAAGACCTTTTCCCAATATGCGCGTATCATAATCATAGAAGGTCAGCAGGAGGCCCTTGCGGGGAAAGCAATTGCAGAGATTCCAGATCGCAGCATCATTCCGCTGCCAGCCGAGCGTTAATTCCAGGCCGGTAGGGTGGGCTCCCTTGGTGTTCTCTACAGCCGGTGAATGAGCAAAAATGAAACCATGCTGAAGGCCGCTCCCGATGCTAAATATATTTTTCAGTCTGCCGCTACCGGGTGCAGCAGTATCTCCTTGCGCCATCGCCGGTGGCAATAGGACATTCGATAATAACCAGACAAGTAACCACCTATATTGGCTATTCCGGTAATGCATAGCAGCACAAAACTATAAAGTTATTCTGGTTGGGCCGCTTTTGGGGATGGCTTATACCATCCTGCCCATAAAGGGATCGGTTTTGCTATCCCGGCCTGTTTCTATCCGGCCAGCATATCTTTTGCTGAAAGAAGTATGCCCTTTTACCGTGATAGTGAAATCGTACCAGCCATAGCTTTTGGCAGTGTCAATGATCGCCAGGTTCTCCCGGCCTGACTGCACGATCACGGTTTGTATGGTCTGCTTGTAGGCATTGTCTGTAATAATAACTGTTTGTGCTGTCTTTTCTGCGTTGCCGAAGGTCAGGATCAGTCTGCCTGATAATTGTGAGCGTTGGCCATTCACCGGTTCATACTTTGTCCTGGTACTTACCATGGGCGCTGCACTGCTGCCGGTAAACTCCCGGAAGAACCCATTGGGGCCATACACCTGCAGGTGATAAATGCCTCCCTCAAAATCAGTCACTTCCCAGTTGCCAGCCACCGCTTTACCTGGTGCTACGGCATAGTCCCACGCGCGTACCCTTTCTCCCTGGTACAGGCCGGGTGCATATACCTGAAAGGGCGAGCCGGCAGTAGCATCACCAAAAGTGCCTTTGTCGGATTTCATGACAATATCGAACGACTTCCTGTCTTCGCTGATGAACCCTTCCGCATACAACTCATAAGGCAGGGCATTGGCGTTACGGATGCCTTTTTCCTGCGCCGGCAGGAAAGACGTAGCATAAGGCTGCTTATTGGCCTGGGCTATTTCTTCCTTCGTTAGTTTCCGGTAATTGGAGGGCAGCTTTTTAAACTGTGCCTTGTGAATGCCTTCAATAAATTCGTCTCGTTGCAGTGCGGTCGGACTAATGATCTTTTCCCCGTTATAGGGTCTGAATACAGAAGTAAGATCACCGCATACGGCGCGCCGCCAGGCGCTGATATTGGGCTCTGTTATTTTTTTACTGGTTTTGTGCGATAGGAATTTTTCCAGGAACTGCAAGGCGGAGGTATGGTCAAATACCTGCGAGTTCACATAACCGCCCCGGCTCCATGGCGAAGCGATCACCAGCGGTACCCGGTAGCCCAGGCCAATGGGGCTTTCCCGCATGTCATCTGCATCGGAAGATTGCTGGCTGGCATTGGCTACATATTCAACGCCGGTATGAATGCCTTCGGAAACAGCACCGCTTTCTTTTTTGTAAGGATGTGGTGCCACAAAAGGAGGCACATGATCAAAATAGCCATCATTCTCATCATACGTGAGCACCAGGATGGTCTTCTTCCACACCTCCGGGTTTTTAGTAAGGATATCCATCACTTCACTCAGGTACCAGGCGCCATACCAGGCAGCGCCGGGGTGGTCGGAGAAATTTTCCGGCGCTACGATCCAGGATACAGTAGGTAATTTACCTGTATTTACATCTTCACGGAACTGGTGCAGGATATCTCCTTTGGGCAGCTTTACTTCGCGTTCTGTATCGCCATCTTTATACTTCAAAGTGTCCAACTGGTGATAATAGGGGTCTTTCCGGTTGGTGGTAAAGGCTTTATCGTGCAGGTCTTTTTCACGTTGGGACAATTGTTCATATTTTTCCCGGGTATATACTTTCTGATCTTCTTCTACTGTAGCCAATTGCTTCTTTAACCAGTCTATCCTTTTTCCGATCTTCTCTGCATCTGCAGCACCTGCCGGCAGGGCTTTTAATTGCTGTTCCTGCCTGCTAATCTCTGCTGATAATTTTGCGGCAGCTTTAGGCAGGTTGGCAATATATTCAGCCGACAGTTTTACCTGGTATTGTGCAAAAAACTCCAAAGGGTTATCGGTGAAGTTACCCAGCCAGGCATCTTCTTCTCCCTCAAAGCCTACACCAACACTGATCTCATTCTGGTATACCCGCCAGGAAATACCCTGCGCTTCCAGCCGTTCGGGAAAAGTGGTCCAGTTCACCCAATTGCCATAATCAGCATCACCATTCCATACACGGGCCAGCACATTTTCATCGGCTTTCTCCCGGATCGTACCTGTCCAGAAATACAGGCGGTTGGGGGTGGTGCCGGTCAGGGAAGAGCAAAAATGCTGGTCGCATACCGTAAAGGCATCTGCCAGGGCATAATAAAAGGGGATGTCCTCCCGGTTATGGTAACCCATTGTAAGCGGCATCTCTTTATAGGCTTTATTGCCCGAGGGTTTGGCTTGCAGCCAGCGATCGTATTTACCATTATTGCGGGCATCCACCTGGTTGCTCCAGGAGTGGGGCAGGGAGTTCATCCAGGTAGCCTTGGTGTTTTTTATGTCGAGGCGGAAGGGCGCATACGTTTCTCCTGCATTATTGGTTTGCAGCCATACTTTATTGTTGTCGGGCAGGGTAATGGCGCGTGGATCATTAAAGCCGCGTACGCCCTGCAGGCTGCCAAAGGTGTGGTCGAAGGAGCGGTTCTCCTGCATCAGGAATACTACATGCTCTGCATCGAGGTAAGTGCTGCCTGCCGCCGGGTTGATGGCCATGGCTTTGGCAATGGAAGCGGGCAATACCTGCAACAGGCCGGTGCCGCCGGACAAAATAGATGCCTTTTTCAAAAATGATCTCCGGGTTTCCATACAATGGGTTCACAATAAGTTACTGAATGTGTTGGTGCGATAAAAGTATACGATCGTGCCTGAATACTGCCAGACAAGGTAAGATTTAAAAAGATGGTAACACGGCATAACCCTAAGCCTATTAGTCTTTTAGGGTTGCTCCCGGTAGGGGATTGCCCATAGGGGGCGGCTTCTGACAGTTATTAAAGTGTAAATAAATTGCGAAATATGGGGGTTGCGACAGAATTATATTCGGAATAGTCTTACTTTTACAGAAATATATTCTTTATGTTTATTGAGCTGGATGATATTGACCTCCGGATACTGGACCTGATGCAGGCCAATGCCCGTATTTCCAATGCCGACCTGGCCCGGGAGCTGGCCATGGCCCCTTCGGCAGTACTGGAGCGGGTAAAAAAGCTGGAGCAGAAAAAAGTGATCCTCCAATACAATACAGCCATCAACCCCACGGCGCTGAACCAGAAGTTGCTGGCCTTCATTTTTATCAAAACAAAAGAGATCGGGTCAGATTCAAGTATAGCCGCTTCACTGGCCAAGGTCCCGGAAGTACAGGAAGTGCACATCGTTGCCGGGGAAGATTGCTTCCTGGTGAAAGTGCGCACTGAAGATTCCGCTTCCCTGATGGCCATGATGCGAAAGGCCATCAAGCGTATCCCCAATGTGCTGTCTACGAAAACAACGATCGTGCTTGAAACCGTGAAAGAGCAACAACAATTGGTCATACCAAAAAACTAATCTTTATGTCGTTAGCCGAAAAACAAAAACAAGCCTCACCGGTAATGGTTGTCGTAGCCTTTACTGTATTGTACATTGTGTGGGGGTCTACTTACTTCGCTATTGCAAAAGCAGTGGCGCACATCCCGCCTTTTATATTGGGAGCGCTGCGCTTTATAGCAGCAGGCGCCCTGCTGATGTTATGGTGCGTCTTCAAGAAAGAAAAACTATTCAATCCCGTACAGATCAAACATGCCGCCATTACCGGTACCATGTTATTATTTGTTGGCACCGGCGCCGTCATCTGGGTCGAAAAAACAGTATCCAGCTCGCTCGTAGGTGTATTGATCGCTTCACAGGCCATCTGGCTGGTACTGCTGGACAAGGCCAACTGGAAAACAAACCTTACCAATCGCAATACGGTGACAGGGCTCCTCATTGGCTTTGCAGGTGTGGTGCTGCTCTTTAGTGAAAGTGTTGCCGGTGCAGTTTCCCAATCAGGCGGAGCGATCTCTGTCATTAGCTTTTTAATACTGCTGGTGGGTATGCTCAGTTGGTCTGGCGGATCTATCTATTCCAAAAACAATTCCACAGGCTCTTCTACCGTCAATTCGGCCTGGCAGATGCTGATAGCCGGACTGGTATTTATCCCGGCCAGTATTGTCAATAATGAATGGGCCGGCTTCCAATGGCAGGCAGTGCCCATGGAATCCTGGCTGGCCGTATTATACCTGGTAGTCATGGGTTCCCTGGCTGCGTACAGCGCTTATGTATGGCTATTGACGGTGCGTCCTGTAGCGCAAGTCGGCACGCACGTATATGTAAACCCGGTGGTGGCTGTATTGCTGGGCGTTCTCTTTGCCGGTGAACACATGAGCTGGCTGCAGGTTGCCGGACTGGCCGTTATCTTAACCAGTGTATTGCTCATCAATCTTGCCAAATACCGTTCAAAACCCGCTACCGGTAAGCAAAGTGAAAGCGCTCCGCAGCCGAAAGCCGGGAAAGAAAGGGCTGTTGCCGGCACCAAGCAGATGGCTGTTTGTGCCGACTGCTAAGCTGATTACAGGATAACAATTCATTAATATTTGATCTGGTCATTACTGTTACCACAGTGACCGGATCAAATATTTTTTTTATACTTTGTTTTTTTACTACTTTCATGCTTTAAAGGGTCTTACCCCGATCCATTTAACGGCCGGCAGGCACTATTTTATCAGAAAGAGCGATCATCCTTGTTTCCCTTCGTACAATGAATTACGACAAAAGTCTGTACACGACGCAGCGCGCTGGAAAGAAACAGTACTGTACTTATCCGTTTTTTATAGTCTTTGTCCCATCCTTATGGAATAAATGTTACCTCAATTTATCAGCCATCCATGTATTACTACCCACAGGTAACCTCCAAAACCTGCCCTGTTGGTGCTGTACACCGGATGTGTTGGATATAGCAATCTCCAATTGTTTCACTTTAAAAACAGGTTTATGAGCACTAATGGATTAACCGCCGCAGAGGCGCAGGCCAGCAAAACCTCGCCAATCGCCAAGGGCTACACCAAATGGTTTTCTGTTGAATTCAAAAACATCATCTTTGACCCCTCTATTCTTCATCGTAAAGAAGCCATCGAAGGGTATTATATCGGTTACCTGACCGGGTATAATACCATAAAGGCAAAAAGATATGCTATTCTTTTTGAATGGACGGAAGAGCCCAGTGAGCTCCCCAATTGTAAGGACTTTACCTTACATGTGTATATAAATCCACCCCCCACCCGGAAAGGAAAAACGGAGAACTTTGTAGCTGTCACATTGAAGAGCACCGCAGCATTGGCCGACCCCGTAACGGGTAAAGAGGACATTGATCCTCCCACACCACCACCACCACCACCACCGACCATGTAAACGCATTAATTAGTCAAAGGCGAATAGAAAGTCCTGGCAAAATAGCCCTTTAAAGAGCTATATGCCGGGACTTATGTATTTATATTGATTAACTTTAACAGCCCATGTTAAAGAAAGTCTCTCTGCTTATTGGTAGCCTGCTGGTGGTGGTATGGCTCAACGGCCAGTGCCCCGACAGGGATTCCCTGTGGCGGGAAATCAGTTTATTAAAGAATAGCTTAGATAAATCAGATACTCCAAAGGCCCTTGCGCCGGAAACCAGGCAGCAATTGCTGCAATGGGAGAAAAAGATACAACATTGCCCTTACTGGTACGATTCAACGCATGTATTGCTGCTGCGCACAATTGCCAACACCTATTATAAGCAGGACAACTACCTCGAAGCGATCAGGTACCTCAAAGAAGCTGCTGTATTGGTCAGGCGTACGCCCAATAATCCTGCTATTAATGAAAAGGAGCTGATGCGTATCTATCTGTGGATGGCCATGGCCTATAAAGGGACGAACAATGTGCGGGACAGGATGAAAATTCTGGACAGTTGTATCAAAGAGTGCAGGCGGTTTAACTATGTTGACCGCTCCATACAGAATCCGCTGTACGAACGGGGGCAATATTTTTATGATCTGGGCGACTATCATCATGCTATTGCTTACTTCAGGGAATGCGAAGAAAAGGCGGTACTACATTTCCCACATGCGGTTGACAAGGGCGACAGTTCGGGTACCATGACCTATGCGCTGAGCAGTTTCGGCTGGCGGATCAACGCCCTATTCAGGCTAAAACAATACAATGAAGCAGAGACCCTGTTAAACAACCAATTGAACAAACATGGCGCCAACATTCTGTCGGCCTATCGCGGAACCTTTTATGGCCTGCAGGCAGAAACGGAAATACATAAGGGCAACTATACCCGGTCTCTCCAATTCTTCAAACAGGCCCTGGCAGTAGAAAAGCGGCCGCTGAGCAGGAAACAATTGCTCAATACAATGGCCAATGAAGTTTATTTCCGGCAATACAGGCAATATGATAAGGCATTGCCCCTCTTCAGAGAAGCGCTGACTTATAAAAATACAGATACATCAAAATTCAAGGAAGATTCTATTGAGTCGCTGAATATATGGTCCAATATGGCAGAGATATACGTGCAGAAAGGATCATATGATACAGCCTTTAAATGTTTCGGCCGGGCATTGGACCATATCAGGCAGGGGGCAGGCGTTGAGCAGTTGGTAAACAGCCCAACGGAAGACATTATCAGACTCAAGAAGATCCACTACCTCACCGGCCTTTTAATAGAGATGGGGAATACCCGGCGAAAAAAATATACCTATAGCCGGAATGCAGGCGACTTACAGGAAGCCATCAGGATCTTTAAGTATGCCGACCAATTGGTGAACCGGATCAAAGGTGAACAGTCTAACCTGAACTCCAAACTTTTCTGGCGCAATGACAGTCACGGCCTGTATGAGCACGCGCTCGATGCCTGCTATACTGCCGGTAAGCCGGCAGACGCTTTCTACTTCTTTGAGAAAAGCAGGGCCGTATTGTTGAACGACCAGTTGGCAGAACAACGCTGGCTGGGAGAGCAGGATATCCTGCAGCAGGCGCAGGCCAGGACGAGGGTCAATGCATTGGAGCGGGAATTGAACAACAAGTTGCCTGCGTCAAAGCGGGCGGAACTGGAGCAGGAAAAGGCAGTGCACCAGCAACTGTTGGAACAGTTGACCAGTAAGATCAAGGAACGCAACCCGTTTTATTACCAGAACTTCATTGACAGCAACTTTATCAGCCTGCAACAGGTGCAGCAAACCATCCTGAAAGATTACCAGGCATTCATCGAACTATTTTCAGGGGATAGTGCGGTATATGTTATGATCATTACTGCCCGGGATGCCCGTTTGCGCAAAATTGACAAGCAAGCCTTTGACAGCCTGGCGGGTCAATTTATTACCTATGTATCCGATTATGGACGGCAGAACAGCGATTTTGAGACCTTCACCCATATATCCAACAGCCTGTACCAGCTCATCTTTCAGCAGGAGGCCATTCCTGCCGGCCGGGTCATCATTTCACCCGATGGCCGGTATTTCCCCTTCGAGGCCCTGCTTACCGCTATCCGCCCGCGTACCTGGTTCCTGAAAGACCATGCCATCAGCTATACCTATTCCGCCCGCTACCTGTTCAATGATTTTACGGCAGCGACCAACAAACAGGCAAAAACATTTATGGGATTTGCGCCGGTACAATATGCGGGCGCTAAACTGCCGGAATTATATGAAAGCGACCGGTCGCTGGAAGCATTGACCCGCTACTTCAGTACTGCCGATAACTTTACCAGGAAGGACGCTTCAAGGAATAACTTCCTGCAACAATTTGCCAATTACAGGATCATCCAGTTATATACCCATGCTTCGGACAACCTGGAACAGGGCGAGCCGGTGATCTATTTTGCAGATTCCCTGCTCTACCTGTCGGACCTGGTGAGCGATAAAAAACCTGCCACCAGCCTGGTGGTATTATCGGCCTGCGAAACAGGCTCGGGTAAATTTTATCAGGGAGAAGGTGTGTTCAGTTTTAACCGCGGATTTGCTGCCCTGGGTATTCCCGCAGCCATTACCAGCCTGTGGAAGGCCGAAAACAAAAAGACCTATACCTTAACCACCTTGTTCTATAAATACCTTTCTGAAGGGGAGCCGGTGGATGTGGCATTACAACATGCCAAGCTGGAATTTATGGAGTCTTCCTCCCAAGAAAATGGCCTGCCTTATCATTGGGCAGTACCGGTGCTTACAGGGAAAATAACCGATATGCCCGGGCAGCCATTCCCCTGGTGGCTGGTATTGCCGGCAATAGCTGCGGGCATTATCGTATTGCTGTTGGTTGTTCGTTGGTGGCGCTCCGCCTATCGTCCTACTCCGTAACCGGCGTTATTTTTCGTAACAGTTCCTTAATGGCAATAATCTGTTTGCAAATGGCTTCAATCTCACAGGGATTTTCCAGCAGGTTCAGCTCATTTAAGGCTGATTCCAGTTGCTGTATCCTTGCCAGGTGGTACCCCTGTTGGGTTTCCCGCGAATCGAATGGCGCCGTATCAATAAGAGGCATTTCTGGACCTTTCATAAAAGGTAGCTTATAGCTTAGTTGGTTAATGTTTTCCCTGTTTGCCGGCAGTTCATTGCTTTTCGCGCTCAAGCGGGCTATAAAGCCCCGCGCAGAAGCGGGGGCTTTATGATATAGCACTGCAAATCCCTGCCGCGCAGTTATTTTATTATTCATGGCTGTTAATCTATTTTCCATCGGTTACCTGGATATTGAAAGTCCGGATTGCCGGGGTTGTGCAAGTGTAAATGATGCATTCATAACAGTTCTTATCCGGAAATGACAAAACTGTTACAAACGGTTGCGGGTTTAGCATGGGGTCGTTAATGCTATGGTTTATGGGTTAGCCTGATCTTTTTAATTAGTCGTGGGATGGATAGGTGGGGGAAACAACTGTAACGAATTATTTTTGGGCATATTTTTGGTATATTACACGCAACCGCCGCCTCTACATGAATGAATATAAAAATTTACCTGCCGCTGATCTCCGGATCATTGAAAATCTTACCGGCGGAGGTATTAACAGGAGAAAAGGAGAGGAAGAATTATTTACAACTTATATGTATTTTATACACGAGGGCATGCGCAAGCACGCCCTCACGGAAGATGAGTCTTTTGACGCCTATTCCGATACCATCCTCTCCGCTATTGACAAGATCGCCGACGGGACTTTTGAGCGCGCTTCTTCCCTGAAAACCTGGCTTTATAAAATTTTTCATAACAAAAGCGTTGACCTGTTGCGGAAAAAAGCGACTAATAAGAATAAGGTGCATCAAACGGTATCCATCACAGACATGCTGGTACACGTATCGGATGCTGCTAAATCCATCGTACAAAAGCTGGCCGATCAGGCAGATGAAAACCTCCTGAAGCAGCGACTGGCCGAAACAGGTGATACCTGCCACCAGTTACTGCAACTGTCGGCAGAAGGGTATACCGATAAGGAAATTGCTGCTATGATGGAATATAAGACAGCCGATGTAGTAAAAACCAGCAGGTTACGTTGCCTGGAGAAGTTGCGCCGATTATACAATCCGACATAAAGGTCACATGAAACACCTCGAATACATAGACGACTACTTTAAAGGAGCAGATTCCGCTTCCCAAAGCCGGCAGTTTGAGCAAAAATTGCTCGATGATCCCATCTTTGCGGAGGAAGTCGCTTTCTACCTTACTACCCAAGGGTTATTACAGCAGGAAGCCAGGGCTGAAAAAATAGCACATTTCCGGAAGCTCTACCAGCAGCAACGGACTACCCCGTTGCGCGTAGTGAAGCCGCAATACCGTATCTGGCGCTATGTGGCGGCCGCGGCCGTTATTATAGGATTAATATTCACTGTCACCTTCCTGCTGCCCATTTCCAAGCAGCAATTAGCCGACCGCTATATCCGGCAGGAACTAAGTAGCATGGGGGTATCCATGAGCGCTACTGTTGATAGCATAGAAATGATCCGCGATCTGTACAACAAAGGCAAATTCTCAGATGCACTTTCTTTATCTGAAGCGGTTATCAGTCATAATGCCGGTAACCGGCAGGCGCTTGAATTTGCGGGAATCAGTAACCTGCGTCTGCAGCAATACGATAAGGCCCTGAACTGGTTCAAACAACTGGCTTCCTATAAGAAGGATTATACCAATAGGGGTATTTTTTACCAGGCGCTGACACTTATAAAACGCAATCAGCCAGGCGACCTCCCCCTTGCTAAAACATTGCTGCAACAAGTAGTGGATGAAGACCTGGCTGAAAAGGCCACTGCCGAAAAATGGCTTAAGAACTGGTAACCGGTTGCTTAGTGCAATACCAGGCGGTGTTTGGTATCCGGCTTATCAATTGGTTTATCCTTCATCACAGTAAAAGAAAATTTTTTGCCGGTAGTGGAGGCTGCCCTCACCACGGCATCTATCACCTCTTTGATTTCTACATTTGCCCTGCGTTTGAAAGTAAGAATACCGGATGTTTGTTTGTCATTGCCGGTAACAAAAGATTCCTTTTTCATGGCCAGGATTAGCTGCCGGTAGTCTGCCGCACTTGCCTGATGCAACTCTACCCGTGTAGTGAAGTTTGTCATTGTTCAGATTATTAAAATTAAGAATGTTGGGGTGCAATAAGCTGCAGAAATTTACCCTGCAAATCTTATTCCCCCGTAAGCCATTGCACCGGAACATCCTTATCCTGAACTTTTTCTGTTAGTGGCTTATTTAAAAAAGCGGTAATCTCCTTTTCGATCACCTCAAATTCCAGCAGGAAACCATCATGCCCATACAGGGAGTTGATCACGGCCAATCTTGCACCCCGTATATGTTGAGCCAGGTATTGCTGTTCGGAAAGCGGAAACAGGATATCTGTTTCAATCCCTATCACCAGTGTTTTGGCAGTAATGGTCCGCAGGGCGGTGGGCGCATCCGGCCGTTTACGGCCTACATGATGACTGTCCATACTGGTGCTCAGCCGGTAATAACTGAATGCATTAAACCGTTTGGCCAGCTTTTCCCCCTGGTATTGCTGGTAAGAGCCTGCTTTATACTGCGTCGTAGCGTAAGGGGCGTCATCCGACTGGAACAGGTCATAAGTCTGGTAATGCCGGTAGGAGAGCAGCGCCACACTGCGGGCGATCTTCATGCCCTGCATACCAGCTTCCGGTGAGGGATGACCCCAGGTATGGTCGGATTCAATGCACCAGCGTTGCGATGCATTGAAGGCTTTACCCCAGGCCGAATGCCAGGCATTGGTAGCAATAGGTATAATATATTCAAAAGCGTCCGGCTCATCAATAGCCCATTCCAGTAATTGCTGGCCACCCATGGATCCGCCAATGCCAATATGTATCTGCTCAATGCCAAGAAAGCGGCGCAGGGGCTTATAGGCATTCACCATATCGTGTATCGTGAATACCGGGAAATCATCATAATACAAATGAGTGCTTCCCGGCTTTTTTTCCAGGGGCCCGATGCTGCCATAGCAACTGCCGGGCATATTGACGCAAACAATGAAATATTTGTCAGGGTCAAACAACTTTCCCGGCCCTGTCAGCCCAGGCCACCAACTGGCTGCATCACTGCTGGCAGTCAGGGCGTGGAAAATCCACACCACATTATTCTTTTGTGGATCTAAGGTCCCGTAGGTATGATAAGCCAGGTGATAGCCTGGCAGGGTGATACCGCTTTCCAGCGTAAATGCATCGCGGTATTCAAACAATTGATAATCGCTCATGTACAATCACTGCGTTACAGGATAAACAATCCACCCGGTGCCGAAAGGCCGACGGGTGGTTGGTGGCACCTGGTATTATGATACGAGTTCTTTGGCAAAGACTTTATCAATAGCCTGTTCAAAATCGGCTATAATGTCACTGATGTGTTCAATACCTGCACTCACCCTTACCTGGTTGGGGCGAACGCCTGAAACAATTTGTTCTGCTGCACTCAGTTGTTCGTGGGTGGTGGAGGCAGGATGTATCACCAGCGTTTTGGCATCGCCTACATTGGCCAGGTGACTGGCCAGCTTCAGGGAATCAATCAACTGACTGGCTTTTTCTTTGTCCCCTTTAATACCGAAATTCAGGATGCCGCCAAATCCATTGGGCAGGTACTTGCGCGCCAGTTTGTGGTAAGGACTGCTTTCCAGTCCGGGATACTCCACAAACTCTACCAGCGGATGATTTTGCAGCCAGGTAGCCAGGGCCAGCGCATTCTCTACATGGCGTTGTACACGCAAGGACAATGTTTCCAGGCCCTGTAATAAGAGGAATGCATTGAAAGGGCTCAGAGAGGGGCCAAAGTCGCGCAGGCCTTCAACCCGTGCACGGATAGCAAAAGCGATATTGGGCAGGCCGAGCGGGTTACCTTCGCCAAATACTTCCCAGAACTTCAGACCGTGATAACCTTCTGAGGGTTCGGTGAATTGCGGGAACTTGCCATTGCCCCAGTTATAATTGCCGCCATCTACTATTACACCGCCGATGGCTGTGCCATGCCCGCCGATCCACTTGGTAGCCGATTCCACTACGATATGAGCGCCATGCTCCAATGGCCGGAATAAATAACCGGCAGCGCCAAAAGTATTATCCACGATCAGGGGCAGGTCGTACTCACGGGCCAGTTGGGCAAACTTTTCAAAATCAGGAATATTGAGACGGGGATTGCCAATGGTTTCGAGATAAATGGCTTTGGTGTTCTTATCAATATATTTGGCAAAATTGTTTGCATCATCACCTTCTACAAAACGGGCCTCAATGCCCAGGCGTTTAAAAGATACCTTGAACTGGTTATAGGTACCGCCATATAAATAGGAGGTAGAAACGAAGTTGTCTCCCGCCTGCAATATATTACTCAGCGCAATAAATTGTGCCGCTTGTCCGGAACTGGTGGCCACCGCTGCGACACCTCCTTCCAGCGCTGCAATGCGTTTTTCAAAGACATCTGTGGTAGGGTTCATAATGCGGGTGTAGATATTGCCAAACTGCCGTAGTCCAAACAGATCGGCGGCATGGGCTGCATTGTCAAACCCATAGGAAGTGGTTTGGTAAATAGGTACGGCTCTTGCTTTGGTGGTAGGGTCAATTTGTTGACCGGCATGCAATTGTAAGGTGTCGAAGTGCCATTGCTGACTCATAACATAACTGTTTTATTAATGATTAGATAGATATCGGAATCTGCAGGGAACGGAAACTGGGGTGGGGCGTGCTTATTGGCAGCAACCCATCATACAGGTGCTACAACAGCACGAAGAATAATATGTAACTAAAGTTGGCAGGAGAATTATCTTAATAGTCCACAAGATAGATAGGTTATTAGATACCTCCAAATAATTTTTAATTACACTTTGTTAAAGATAGATGGGAGTGGTTGGGTCCAATCATTGTATTGAGCCGGTGAGAGGGCTTCTTGAGTGACCGGAACTGTTTCCTGAGTACAGTCGCCAGCGATAAGCGGGAAAGATGCTGGATACTGAATGCCGGATTGATTTCCCCACAGCGTCTCCCGCAGGGGACGCTGCGGTATTATTGCAAATGTATGGGCGGCAACCGCTGCTTGCGCAATTCACGTCTGTAGTGCTTTATATACTTCTTATTACTTTTGGCGCCCACGCTGGAGCCTGCACCGCTGAGCAGCATCTTGATCATATAATTAAAGATGGAGCGGTCGCGCAGGCGCTCAAAATAAATAATGCCTGTTTTGCGCTGGTTACGGTTTTTGATCACAAAGCTGTTGGCTACGAACGTGATCATCCTGGTAACAAAGCTCTTCTTTTGCTCATCGCCTCCCTTCAGTATCTGCACATTCAGCTTGCGGTACATCATATGCATTTCGCCATAGGATAAATACTCCCTGCCAATAGCCCGCAGGGTCAGTGAGTCCAGGTGTCCCGACCTGATCCTGACAGAAGCCAGTGGTTCTACCACTTTATTTAAGTGTACCAGGTTGGCCTTACTAATGCGGGTGGTCATATGGAAAGCAGCCAGTGTATCGGTATAAGATTCATACAGCCGCAGGTTCACGTGGATAGAATCTATCAGGTACGCATCTGCGTGCAGCTTAAGGCTGTCTGTGTGATGGTGATCATAGCTTTTAATGCTGGCCAGTGATGCGTTCAGTTGGGAAATGCTGATAATGCCCGATTTCCCTGTCTTTTCACTGAGCTCTTCATAACGCACATGCCCGTTATGTACCAGCACACTGTCTACCCGCAGCTTGAGCGCCATATTTTTGATCGCGGTCACAGGCAAGGGCCTGATAACATTGGGCTCTCTGGGTGGCCTTTTGTCGCGGTATACACTGATGATGGGTTGATGAACATGCACGGTGGCTATATGAGCCAGGGTGTCTTTAAAATAACCAGGCAGGTTGGGATGCTGTACAGTGATCTTACCGGTTTGCAATTGTATATAGTCTGTCTGGTAAGGATGCGTGGCTATATACGTGTTCCTGTCCTGTACGGGGGTATAAGCAAAAGAGTCAATGGACAATAAGCTAAGGGGATGCTGGTAGTGCAGTTGCTGCCAGTAAAAATGATCTTTGCTGCTGGTAAATTCACCGGAGAGTTCTTTAAGGTGAAAATGAGGACTATTATTCAACCATTCGCGGTGATGTTGTTGGGCCTGTATGGCCAGGTGTTCTAGTGATAGCGTCTTCAGGTATAGTTCACTGCTGTCTTTTCCCAGCCCGCTTACCTTCATATTGCTAAGTGCGAAATATTCTATCATAGCCGACCAGGGCATGGAGTGATGCTTCCCGGTAGCCAGCGAAACATTATCCAGTACCAGTTCTATGCTTTGCGGTTGCAGGAAAAGTGGTTTGTCTGCCTGCCGGGTGAATGATACATCCGTGCCTGACAAATGGACCCTTCCAATGGTCAGGGGGGCTTTGCCATCATGCCTGATATTGGTCAGCAGCCATTGATTGCGGGCGGGATGGGTGCCTGGATTCCAGGTAAGCAGCACCGTTTGCTTTTCTCCGAAGGAGTCCTTGCTGACCTGCTTTTGTTCAAAATGCAGGGTAGGTTGCTCTACGGTCAGTTTCTTAACATGCATGGATGGCAGTGGTTTGCTCTTCGTAGGGAGTTCTTCGGAGCCTAAGGAGCCCTTTGTATCGTGCTGTGGAGAATGTGTGCCTTTTCCGGCTGTTAAACTAATTAGCAGGGTAGGCGCTTTAAGGATCAGCTCTTCTGTCTGCAGGTTGCCGGCAGCAATAGCCGCCATATCCGGCACCAGGTGCACCTGGGGTATTACAGCCGTTATGGAATCATGGGTAGTATAATGCGTAACATGCACATCATGAATGAAAGAGGGGTGCATATCTGTCAGCTCATAGGCGCCTGTTTTCAGGGCCATATTTTTACTGGCAAACTGTAATTGCTTTCCACGCACAGCGAGTCCTTCCAGCCTTGCCGCCTTACCGGCATCTTTTTTCGCAGCATTTATTTTGAGCGATGTAATAAAAGTGCTCACGTTGTTGTGCGGACCGGTCATTAACAAATGGGTATTGTTACCCTGCACCTGTTCCATATTCAATGACAAAGAGGACGAGTGGGAGGGTGTTGCAGGTGGTGTGGCTGTATGTATAGATACCTCCGCTTCTCTCCATCTTGCAGAACCGATGCTGATATGGTCGCTGCTGTCGTCAAATGCCAGCCCCGACAGCCGGATGCCTTTGGCCCTGATCGCCATCCTGCCTGAAAGGTCATGAATGGCTGCTTCATCAGCTTCCAGTATCGTACTATCGCCTGTAAAACTGCCATTCCGGATATAGGCCTGCAGCTTTTTTGTTTTGATACTGCCTTTCTCAAAATGCAGCCAGTCTACCGCATCGCCCATCATGGAAGATGTGCGGGCTGCCAGTAAACGGTTGGTGCTTACAGTGAGGTTTACCTGCTGCAGCAACAGGCGGGTATCCGGATTGGGAGCATAAGAAACATTGCCGTTGATCACCCGTATTCTTTCCAGCGACATGGCATTGTCCAGGGAGTTCAGCATCGAGTACATGGATACCTTGCTGCCGTTTTTGGTGCGGTTGAGCCTGGTATAATGGATCTCCGGTTCATACAATACAGCCTGTTTGGCCTTAATATGCCGGTTAAAGATCAATTCTTCCCACGACAGGCTGTCGAGTTCAAATAAAGGAAGCTGGTGGTGCCGCTTTACCGGGGCGCCGGCCAGGCTGGTAATGGAAAAATTATTCAGTAAAATGCTGGAATTAATGATCCGCACGCTGTCAAACTTAAAACTATAGGTGCTGTCCTTGTTCAAACTCGAATAGCCGCGTATCGCCATATCAAACCGGCCCACGGTAACCGGCTGAGGGGCGTTGCGGTTAATCATAAGGTCCCGCATTTCAAAGTCATCTCCTTTCGTATGGAATTCTGCGGTTTGTTCCCCATGGTGGGTGACCACCGAAGTACTGATATTCTTTACGCCCATATACTTAAGCTGCATATCCAGGCTCAGGTGGTGCAGCAGGGTATCCATATGCACAGGAGGTGTATCGCCTTTGTTCGTACTGTCGGACTGTACACGCAGGTTCAGTACCGGGTTGGTGGCGTACATGGAATCGGCCCTGATCGTGTTGGTGGCATAAAGATCAGTAAAATCAATATTGGCAAACTGTAGTTTGTCGAGGAACAGGTTCACGGCCACCTTCTTATGATGCCTGCCAGCTGAAATAAGCGTACAGCTATCCAGGGCTATTACCCGGTCTTTTACATTAATGTGAAAGCGGCTAAAAGTCATCCGGTAACGCCCGTCGGGAAAAGTGAATGCCTGGTCATGGGTGCTGAAAATGATGTTATCGCTGAACAGGAAGGGTTTGTCTTCAGCCCGCTTGCCATCCACCTCGAAATTATTGATGAGGAAATCAATATTGGAAATGGTCACCGGCTGCCAGTCTTCCCGGGCGCGGTTGGCCAGGGTGAACTGTCCGTTACTGACCCGGAAATAACCTACAGAAAACAGGGACAATGCTTGGTGTATGGAGTGATACAGGTCGCCGATCTCCCGGGAGAGGGAACCCTGTCTTTTTTCCAGCGTATCTGATTTCATTACCTGGATGTCGGGGCTGGCGATCAGAATGCTGTCTATGATCAGTTCACGGTGCAGCACCAGCGGCATCAGGGCATGGAGCTGCAGGCTGAGCTTTTCCACCGATACATGGTAGGCTGTCTTCTTGCTGGCTGAATCGGTATTATACAGGATGGCATGCTTAAGGTCAAGCCGCCGGTCGCTGAAGTTGAAGACAATGTTTTTCAGGGAGAGGGCTACCTTGCCTTTCGACTTATGGTGTACGATCTCCCGGATAATGTTTTCAGCATGGTGTATAAACCAGAAATAGGCCACCACCAGGAGTACCAGTAATACACCTGCCACGATGCCGGTAATCTTCAACACCTTCCTTGCCAACGGTTTAATGGCCATATTGTAATATACGCCAATTTATGTTAAGGTGCTATAGGTAGGAAGGCTGTTACTGTTTGCTGTTTGCCTGCGTTGGCGATATACCTTACCCTTCGATGTTACAGTCAATAAACACTTCTCCATCAAACTCTTTATTGAGCTTATTTAAAATCGCCTCATGTGATTTCTTCACTGTAACCCGCTTCGTTTTAATATTGGGCATAAGCTGGTTCCGGTCGCCGGAAAAATAAAACCTGCCTTTCGTTTTGGCGATCAGGGTGGCGCAAAGCAGGTCATTGGGCATCGTGTTGAGCCAGCCTGTCTGGATCTTGGCGAAATTCAGGGGCGCCATTACCGTCAGGTCTTCATGTGTCATCATATCAACACCCAGCCTGCTGGCAGATCCGTTTTGACTGCAATGATGCCCTATCTTATAAAAAACAGTATTATTTAAGAGATATTCAGCATTCACCTTCTTGTTCTTTCCATCAACCTTGATGGTCCATTCCAGGTCGTGCCAGCTTTTCCAGTTCCCAAATTCTGCATCACCCGGAAATAATAACACCCGTTCACTATCCTCAAACTGGAAGGCAAGGGCAAGGCTGGTATTATTAATACTCCGCTCATAGCGAAGGGCCAGGCTGCCGGCTGTATATAACCAATCGGTATCTATCTTCTGCCACGCATTATTCTTTTCATAATCTTCCTTAATATCGGAATGATGATCACCAAGCTCATATTCACTCTCAAATGGCATTACATCGGTTCCGTTGCCATCGCCCAGTACGGCGGCTGCAAATGCAAAATCTTTGCTGCTCTTCTTTTCACGTTTATCAAAATGTTCTCCGTCTGCTTCTGTAATATCCAGCAGGCTGGTATCCCGGGGTGGACCTAGTACGAAAATACGCATGCCCGGCAGTTTGGCAACCTGCTTAAGCAGTTCGCCCGGGCTCAGGAATTCTACCTTCGTGTCCTCCTTAATGATGTTAAAATCTGTAAAAAGATCCACCATACTGGGAACATCTTTGGTAGCCGCTCCCAGCGTTTGGTTCATGTTCAATGAGTTCAGTTGGTCCAGTGAATGAATGAAATGCTTTTTCCCCTCCACCATCAGGTTACTCTGGAACTCATCCTGAAATTGCTTTTCGTAATATTCTTCTTTAACGAGGCCATTTAACTGTGTTACGGCGGCATGAAGGGCCAGGTTGAGCTTTGAATGGTTCCTGCGAAGATCATTCGCTACATCATCAGATTCATCTTCGGTCCAGGAAAACCATACTTTGTCAAAGGTCAATTCGTCAAAGAGATCACTGCAGGCTTTAAAGCCATTGATATGATCTGCATGTTCATGCGTGACCACCAGGATATCAATCTTTCCACCAGTCACTTCTTTTATATTCTCCAGCCAGGGCTCAAAATCTTTCCTGGCCCCCAGAATACAGCCACAATCGATCATCATCTTGCACTTAACAGTTGCGCCGGCCTTGAATTGCAGCAAAAAGCAATCCCCGGTACCTGCGCGGTATAAACGGATAGACACCTGGTCGATTGTTGCGGTAGTCTTTTTGGTTGTTTTAGCTGTCTTTGCCATAAACAGGGTTTAATGTGTGTGTAAAAACGCGAAGGGTTCTCCAACGCCATTCCGTTCTGCCGGGCTGAAATAGGCCTTGTAAGCATTCATATTGAGCCGGTTTCCGCGCTGTTGTTGTTCCAGTTGAAGTGCCCGTCCCAGGTTCAGCTTATGTACATCCATATCCGATCCCGGGATATATGTTTTTAAAAGATCAATGTCCAGTAAAGGCTTGCTGATGGCATACTTTAGTTTCAGGGTATCCAGGTCAAAGATCAGTGTGCATCCACCGGTCAGTTTAAGCCCTTTCGCAGCATCATGGCTGCCCATAGCCTGCCAGTTGCCATCTCCATCTTTCGTTACCTCCACCAGCGCCCGCTGCAGGAGGGTAACTATCACCTGATTGCTTTGGTTGCCGGTGGGACCTGTGCGCGACGTATAATGCAGCGTATGGACCTCAAAAGAAGGCCGTGGCTGGTCATATCCATACGCTTTGGAACTCCTGATGCCGAGCGCTTCATAGTTATCACTGAATACAAGACCGGTCAGTTTTTCAAAATCGATCGAGTTGGTGAACTTGATATGCAGGCGTTGGTGCAACCCCATTATCTCCTGATCATTCATATAACCACCGGCAATATACCGGCGGTTCAGGTAAAATATTTTCTCGCGGTCTTTAACATACGTAATGGCCTGGCGAAACTCCCTTAGAAAATCCACCAGTATGGCTATTGGCTCATCCAGGCCGTCTGCCAGTGGTACAGAATAGCTTAAGCTCTCTACTGAAAGGTTCTTTATACCGGTTGGATAAATGCCCCGCTTGCGGAAACCATCAATAAATGCGATCCGGTAATCCCGGTTATCATGTGCTATCAGGTCGGTGTCGGCCGTGATAATGGCTCTCAGGAAATCACCGAATGTAATATCTATAGGTGGGCAGAAATCCAGGGCGCGGATACACATCTGCAATACATGGCCTGCTGTTTTGGAGGCTTCGGCCGCCAGCCTGTTTACCAGGTCGGGTAGCAATTGTCCCTGTGGCAGGATGCCGGTCCCATTGGTAGCGATCCGGAGCAGATCGGCCACCCTTGTTTTATAAATGGTCAGGAAGGCGTCAAAGACGGCCGAAACAAGAATAGCGCCCCTGGCGTGGGGTTCCATAATAGTGCGGTATTCGTCGCCGGTTGGTTCTTTGGGCTTCCAGGCCTTTGTTTTTTCATCAAATTCCCCGATGGCATCCCGCAAGGCGCCATAACTTCCAATAGCAATGCCAAACTCCTGGGCCAGTTTGCCCAGCAGGTTTTGTGCAGCCAGGTCACCGCGGGTAGCGGCAATCTGGTTTTTCAATACATCCGGAAAAGTAAAATGCTGGAACAAGGCAACAATGTCGGCAAATGCTTCATGAAAAGCCAGTACATCAGGATTCGTGTCCTCAATATACTTCCGGTACAATCCATCCAGGATCGCATGGGTGGTTTCGTGGGCAATAATATCATGGCTCAGGCAGGTGAAAGTCAGGTTATCCGGCATTTGCAGGGTTATATCAGCAGGCCTTGCCGAAAAATAGCCAAACAACAGCGCTTTTTTCTGCGGACTGTAGAAGGCATTGGCATCGCGCAATGCATGCGGGTAAATACGCAAAGCAGGAACATATACATCGGTGAACCTGGCATCGCCATCTTTGCCCTTTACCCTGCGCGGGCTCCACAATACCGGCCTACCCAGGGCCGCTTCAAAATTCTTGATAGTGGTCATTCCCACAGCATATACCATCTGCTGGTGAAATTGTGGATTGCTGCCGCCGGGGTCAATACCATCCTGTGCCACAATATATAGTTCATTAAGATTTACCGGCGTATACCATTTGTTGACCGTAGGGTCATAATCCACTATTTCGAGGTATTCACCTTTAGGCCCGGGTTGCAGATCCTCTTCCCAGGGCACTTGATAAGTTATATTATTGATCAGTGCTGTATCTATATTGAGCGACAGGCTGGGGTCAAATGCATAACCACGTAACTTCCGGAATGGCGGTTTCCTGATCATAATAATGGCATTAATAAGTGAATCGATAGGTTTACAGCAATCTTTAACCACAGGAATGTGGGAGATAGCTTAATACTGCTTAAGGAAAGGTCGAACCTTTGCCGGGAAGAATAACCCGTGAAAACACGTATTTTTTATAGTAGCCATACTTTATATATCTTCAGGGGTAACAAATCATCCGTCCTGTTGATATAACCACGAATACCTTAAAACGGCTGACATATGAAACCGGGTCTGCTAACAGGATTATTACTAATAGCTCAACTGTCCAGGGCACAGATCAATGATACCCTGCCTGCGGTGGTAGAACCGCAGGTACAGGATAATCGCGTGAAGTTCACCTCTGTATTACGCCCGCTGCGTGGCGTTGCCGGGGCGCCCGCCCCTTTCTATACCTACTTCTGGGAGTTTGGGGATGGTACCTACAGTTTTGAAAAAGAGCCTTCCCATGTGTACAGGGACACCGGCGATTATCCCGTTCGCCTCTATGCTACCAATAACTATGATGATGGTAAAAAGCCGCCCACCCGCCTTAAAAAAATACGGGTAGAGAAGAAGACCATGCTGGCCGCCAATACAGCGCCTGCCTTTTTCAAAAGCGCCGGATCATTGGAAATGATGACCAACCAGATGCCCCGGCCGGGAGAAGATATGGTACTGCTCCTGGGTTACCGCAATAAGCCGGGTAGCCAGGTGGCGTCTGTCAGCGGCTCTGTCATGCTCTTGTACAATGAAAAACAATTTGGGCAGAACAGCTTTGATATGGCAGAGGCCAGGAGTTATCACCAGGAAAAAAACATTGGGTTGGATTCCCTGCTGGCCTATGCCCCTGCAGAAGAGTGGATACTACCCGGGCATGATGAGCAGAAAAAAGGATTGTTCACCGTAAGCGCAGATAATTACGAAGTAATAGCCAATAAGCCACAACTGAAACAATTGCTGAAACAGCAAATGGAAACCTATCGCAAGCATCATATCTGGCGGGTGAATGAGGTAAAGCCGGGCGAAGAGAAATTCATGTTCCTCTCCTTGAATACCCTGCCGGAAATGATCAAAGACACCAATGCCGTGGTCACGATCTCCGGCCTTTTCATTCCCGATGACCCTTCTATGGATATAGAGCAATTCAACCTGGAGTTGCAGATAGTGGCTTCGCACGATCCCAACAGGATCATGCTCAGGAACCGCCGGTTGAACTACCGGTTTACCGGCAAGAACAGGCAGAATACCTATAAAGTGCAGTTCCAGAATACCGGCAAAGGGCCGGCCAAAAGAGTAGCCATTACCATCACCATACCCGGTATGCTGAATACAGGTACGGTAGAACTGGTGGATATGAAACCGGCCTGCGCCTGGTGCGATTCGGCCTACGCCAATCAAAGCTGTATAGATACCATTCTTACGAAAGACAGTATCCAGTTCATCTTTAAAAACATCTACCTGCCCGGTACACAGCAGGAGGGCATCAGTGACCCGGATTCTACCATGGGCTATATACGGTATAGGCTGCGCTTTAACAAGAACATGAAGAAGCTGCCTTTTACCAGCCGGGCGGCCATTGTCTTTGATAAAAATGAGCCGGTGTATACCAACCGTTCGGTGGGCCGGTTTAAGAAAGGATTGTCGCCGGGTATCATCATAGGGTACAATACCATCCCGGGTAAAGTGCCCGCTGATATATTGCCGCAAAATTATGTCCTGGGCTTTTCTTTATCGGAATATGCTGCTTACAGGAAATATTTCCAGTGGGAACTCTACCTGCAAAAATCACGCACGTATGAATACTATGCAGGCCGCAGAACAGGCGGTGATACCACCATCAATGGAGCAGTATATAAAGTAGAATACCGGGACCTGTACCAGAAGCAAAAAGTATTCTCAGTAGAAGCGGTACCGTTATTTTTCCGGTATAACCTCAATGCCTTTATGGTAGCCGGGGCGGGTGCCTTGGTAGCGGTAGATGTAGAGCGTACTACCACACCGGTAGTGGAAACCTATGTACAACGGCCCAATGGTACCGGCCTGGAACTGTTCAAAGGAGAGCAACCAGCACAACAGGAATCTTTTGCCAACTGGCGGGGGGCGCTCTTTGCCGATCTGCAATTAGGTATCGTACGCAGAGGCCCGGCCGCCGGTATCCGTTTCCTGCAATACATGAACCCCTCACACCAGCGCATCTTCCTGTATGCGAGCTGGAAGTTGTAAGTGGCAAAAAATCGATACTTTTAGCCAAATTAACCCTGATGGCACACTGCCTGTATAAGGTAGTTATACAGTTTATTGTTTATTGTTGCTTCTTTATTCAATCTTATGCGTCGCCCGACAGTACCCGGCTGCCCGCCTCCCTGCAAAAGCAATTACAGGAATTACAACAAAAAGACAACCTGGAGCAATGGCTCTATGCCCGTATTGATTATGTGGATGCGGCCCCGTTTGAACGTATCAACTTCCTGATGGAAACCCAGCAGGCCGCCTGGAGAAGCTATACTACCTATGATGAAAGAGTGGCCTGGTTTAATCTGTTGATATTGCAGGGATATTACCAATTGCAAACCGGCAATATCCTTTCTTCCATCAATGCCTATGAAACGGCCCTGGCATTCTATGAAGCATATCCCTTGCCCGATGTTGACATTGTTAGCTATGTGCTTAAGCCACTGGGTAATAACTATACCCGGCTGGCTGATTACAATACGGCCTTATTTATTCACAGAAAAACATTGGCGCTGGCGCAGCAGCGGAAAGATAACCGGGAAATAGCCGCCACCTATAGCAATATGGCCATTTGCACCCGTTGGAAGGGCGAATTACTGTCGGCCATGCAATATTGCAAGGCAGGCATAGAAAAAGCAGACCCGCATACACCTTTGTATGGGCTGTTGCTGAGCACCTGGGCCGATATATTGACGGAACAGGGGACGTATGATTCGGCAGCATTTGTAATAGAACGTTCCCTGCAACAATTACGACGCTATAAAAACGATACAGATGCTGTATATTGGTATGGCAGCGCTTTGCAAATGGCGGCCCGTATTAGCATGGAGCAGAATAAGCATGTTGCAGCCCTGCAGTATGCCCGGCAGGCACTACAGTTATTTAACCGCTATTATCCCAATGCCCGCCAGCGTGAAAAGGCCAAGGTAAATGTACTGCTGGGCGATCTATGTTTTAAAACAGGCAAGCCAGAAGATGCCTTACAATACTATCAGCAATCACTACAATGGTTATTGCCTTCCTGGCAACCCGCCAACCTGCTGGAGGTTCCGGCCGAAGCACTGCTGTACAGCGAGAATACGCTGGCAGATGCACTGGCGGGTAAGGCCATGGTATTACCTGTGCTGAATAAACCGGAAGCAGCACTGGAGCATTATATAACTGTATTTATGGCCGGACGGAAATTGCGGGCAGCTTTCTATTATACGGAATCCAAGCTGAAAGAACTGCAGCTTACCCGGATGCGTGCAGAGGCGGCCATGCACCTGGCCTATAAACTATGGACAACCACCAAACAGAAAAAATACCAGGAGCAACTATTGCTCATAGCTGAACTTTCGAAAGCCCAGGTACTGGCAGAAGAAAGGGCTGCCCGGCTCGGCCAGGCAAAAAATGTACACCCGGCCGATAGCATTGCCCGCAAAGCACAACGATTGCAGGAGGTCATTATCTATTACCAGCATGAAGCGGCAGCGGCTCCCGGTAATAAAAATATCCCGGCTTTATTACAGGCGGCTGAATATGAGCTTTCCCTGTTGAATAAAAAGAACAAGCTCAGGAACAATAATGATTCCACCGGTCAAAGTATGATCAGCTTGGCACAACTGCACCACTTCTTTCAAGGTATTCCACCGCAGGTAACCGCCCTGGAATTCTTTGCCGGGCGTGATAACAGCTATATCATAGAGATGGATAATAAAGGAATCAGCGGGGTAAGACTGATTGCCAACAGCAGCGCGCTGCAGGATACTGTACAGCAATTCATGCAACAATGGTTTGTAAAGGGACCGGCTCCCATGATGAATACGCCGCAACCATTTTTCCGGCAGTGTTACGAAATCTATGCCCGTCTTTTCACCGGTTATAACTGGCTAAAAGACCGGCGGTACCTGTTGATCCCTGACGGCATGTTCAGTTACCTTCCCTTCGATGCCTTGCTTACCCATGGGAAGTTTAGTCATCATTACCAGGAATGGCCATTCCTGTTTAAGCAGGCCTCTTTATCACAGGCCTATTCCTTACAAACCTGGTACCAGCAGCAATCGGCCCTCTACCCGGCAAATGGGTTTACCGGTTTCTTTGTATCCAAAGGCAAGGGACAACCGCAGCCGGTATTATCAGTCATGCAGGAGTATCAATCCCTGCAGGGAATGATCAAAGGAAATTATTTCCCCGATTCAATGGCCACCTGGCAAAACTTCACCACCTATGCCAGTAGTACAGGTATCCTGCATATCAGTACCCATGCGGTAGCCAGCGTACAGGATTCTTTTCCTTATCTGCAGTTATATGATCAGCCTTTTTACCTGTTCGACCTGCGCTATCGTTCCTTTTCGCCGGCATTGGTAGTGCTGGGCGCCTGTAAAACAGCCGATGGGGAATGGCTGGCAGGGGAGGGGGTGAACAGCCTGAGCCGGGGCTTTACGGCAGCCGGCGCAGGTGGTGTTGTATCGGGATTATGGAATGTGAATGATGAAACAGCTATTGGTATCCTGCAACATTTTTACCGGCAGTTGCAACAGCGAAAAGATCCTGCCCTTGCCCTGCACGATGCCCGGCTGCAATGGTTGCAGGAACATACTGATAACGCTACCCTGCACCTGCCATATTACTGGGCAGGATTTGTATACAGCGGTCATTTGCAACCGGTGGGCATGGATCAGCATAATAATTATTGGTGGTATCTTGTAGCAGGAGGAATGGTATTACTGGTAACAGGTATGGTTTTATTTGCCAGGCGTAAGAAAACAAAACAGTAACCTCCTGTATTAAAGCGAGTCTATCCTGCGGCAAACGCTGGTCCAAATAACTTCCGGGATTACATTTAACTCCATAGCACTCCATAAATCTGCTTAGCTATTTGTAGTAGAATTACTACAATCTCAACGAATCATTATTACAGCCTTCCTTTTCGGGCATTGCTACATTTGCGACAATCGTATTTTAAAAAAGGGATATCCATATCAGTTTAAGCCGGAAAGCTTATGCCGGCCTTAAACTACATAACCATGAAATACCACTTATGAAAAAATACCTGCCGCTATTCGGGTGCCGGATTGCACCTGTTTCTTTTCTCTTTGTATTACTCCTGTTAGCTGCCACTACTACACACGCTACTGATTTTGTGGTCTCCAATGGCAACAATGCCGGTGCTGGTTCCTTACGGCAGGCCATCCTTGATGCCAATGCCAATGCGTCTGTACCCCACACCATCACCTTTACGGTGACCGGGGTGATCAATATCACCACCTCACTGCCCACCATTACCCGGCCCGTGACCATTGATGGCGGTAGTCCCGGTACGGTGACGATCAGTGGACCAGGGGGCAATAACACTATTGCCCTTTTTGTATTGGGTACAGGTTCCGGTGGCAGTACCATCCGTAACCTTACCATGCGCAATACCGGCATCGAGCCTATACGGTTGTCAGTGGCCCTGAGTAATGTCACCATTGAAAACATGGTGCTTACCCAAACGAGTACCCATTACATGAACCGGGCTATTCTTGCCAACGCAGCCGTGACCGGCCTTACTATTAAAAATGTGACGGTTACCGGCCTGGAAGATAAAATGTACGGCATTTACCTGGCCGGCAATGCCACCAATGTAATGATCGATGGGTACAACCTTTCTGCCGGCGGGGGTATGACTGCCAGAGGGATACAGGTAACAGGTGTGGCCAATGGCTTTACTTTGAAAAACAGTATTATTGACCTGGATGATCCGGCTACTAACGACGACGGCGATTATGGGATCGTCTTTTCCACTTCAGCTATTAATGTAACCATAGACAGTTGCACCTTTCGCGATAACGAGATAAACGCCATATACTGCGGTGCCGGCGTCAATACTTTCAACCTCAAAAACTCCCGGTTTGATAACCTCGATGGCTGGACCAGGAACAAGTTTGTGTTTTTCAACACCAATAGCGCCAATATTACCATTGATAAAAATATTTTCAATGCCGATTACCGTTCCGGCGCCGATGATGGAGATTTTGCGCTCGATCTGAACGGGGCATCCAACCAAACCATGACCATCACCAATAACCAGTTTATTGAAAATGACACAGTAGGCATTTACCTTGGTGGTGGTGCCCTTACCAATAACCATGATAATATACTGATCAAGGGTAATGCTTTTACCCGCAATGGAAATGGCAACAATGCCACCGGTGGCATTGATTTCCTGGCAAGGAATCTTACTTCAGACGGGGGCGCAGTACTGATTACCGAAAATACTTTTACAGATAATAACGGGATTGCTGTTATTGTCCATCCCGGCAATACTACCACCTATGTGCTCCCTAATTTTACCATTAGTAAGAACATTATCTACAACACCAAATCCACCTGGGGCGCTGTACGGGCCCAATACGTTGATAAGATCATTATTACCCAGAATAGTATTTACAATAACCAGGGGCTTGGTATAGAGCTTTATGCCGCGGCCAACTGTGGTTATGAAGGCACCACTTATACGCCACAGATACTTTCCTCGGTAGAAACTGCAGCAGGCGTATATACGGTCACCGTTAAAATGCCCACCATTTGCGGTTCGGGCAATTGTTCATTGGAGCTGTTCTCCAATGAAGCTGGCGTGAAAGGCGTGGGCGGACAGCATTATGTGACTACAATACCGGGCCTGGGCTCTGGTAACCGCGTGCTCACCGGCGTTACCGGTACTTTCCCGGAGATCACCGGCGCTCCTTATGGCTTTTGGACAGCTACACTAAGGGTGAATAATAACTGTGGCACCTCAGAATTCAGCAATAAAAAAGCGATCAAGCCCAATGGACCTGCCGGCATCAGCAATGGCATCGCCGTATGGTTGCGGGGCGACGATATTTCTGTGGCCAATGCAGAACCTACCGCCAGTGGCCAGACCATCACGGGCTGGGAAGAGTTCAGCGGTGTTGGACCTTCTGCTACTACCGTTATCAATAACCCCCTTACCAAACTATCAGGGATTAACTTCAATCCCGTAGCCGACATGGATGCCGATGGCATCAGGGGGCATTTTAGCGGGGCGCCTTCCTGGATCACAACGCCTACCGCCACTACGGTGGGTGTGTTCAATCCCTTGTCTGTATCCGCCAGTGGCGACCGTTTTTATTGCCTGTTTTCTCAGGCAGGATCAGATTATAATACCAATTCGGCACAGATCGAATTTTATCGTACGGGCAATAACATCAACTCCTACAGAGGTAGTACCTTATTGAATCCCGCTATACCCGGCACTACCGGCGTCATGGCGCTCAACAGGCCGGGGGTGTTCTCTTCTGTTACCAGCGCAACTAACCATACTTCGTATTACAACGGCGCCAATATGGGCAGCGGCAATTACAGCAAAGGCAATTTTGCCGTCAGCCAGTGGTTTGTAGGCACCGGTTATAATTCAACAGATGGTTGGGCCAGTCAGGCTGAAGTAGATTTCGCGGAAGTGTTTACCTATAACCGCGTACTCTCAGCAACCGAGCTCCAGAAAGTTCAATCGTACATGGCGCTCAAGTATGGTATAGCCATGAAACAAAATTATGTATTGAGCAGCGGTACACTGGTATGGGATGTGACGGCCAATGCCGCCTACAGCAAGCAGATAGCAGCCCTGGTACGGGACAATCTATCGGTATTGCACCAGAAACAGGCAAAAGCTTTCCATACGGATGAAGTGATCAGCATTGCGTTGGGAGATGAACTCGCTACTACTAATAAAGACAATGAAGACACCATTGCCAATAATCTTTCTGTATTCATGTGGGGCAATGACAGTGCCTCTACTGCCTATACCAAAGCATTTACGGCAGGTACCTACAGCAGTACCCGTATGCACCGCGTATGGAAAGTACAGAAAACAAACTGGGCCGACCAGGATATCACTATCACGGTGACTGGTGCTAAAACCAATAATTACCTGCTCATCAGTACCGATCCTACCTTTGCTTCTATCAGCCAGGAATTACCCCTGAGCAATACTGGTACCATCACCCTGTCTTCTGCGCAGTTGGCCAATGGCGTTTACTTTACTTTTGGCCGCCAGCAAAAAGCGCCGGGTGGGGTAGCCCTTGGACTGGGCGTATGGACAAAGGCCGATGAAGGAATAACCATGACAGGTACCAATGTAACAGCCTGGCAAGATCAGGGTCCGTCACAGCGGGTATGGCCCAGGGGAAACACCAGTGCAATAGGTTGGTCGGATGCTGCCTTTAATTATAACCCCGTAGTACAATTCACAGGAGTGAACTATTTCCTCTTTAGCCAGTTTACACCAGCTTATACCCAGGGTGAGGTGTTTTCCGTGCAGTCCTCTGCGGTCAACAATGTGGCTTCGTTCCCTTGGCAATTGGGTGGCACAAGCGGGTCTACCGCCGTTCACTATCGCTGGACAGACAACAATATGTACCTGCATTTTGGCACCAATGCCCGTCGCAATTTTGCCTTTACCGGTAAAAACCTGGCCTTGCCGGCTATTCTCAATGTGAATACTGCTGCCAATTCCTGGACAGCTTCGCTTGATGGGAAAGTAATGAGCGGGCCCAATGCTTTCACTACCAGCTTTGCACAGGCTATTACCAATAATTATATTGGAGCAGGACATAATGCTGCTTTCAACGGCTCTCTGCCCGAAGTGATCCTGTACAACCGCAAGCTCAATGCTACAGAACGCCAGCAGGTGAACAGCTATATGGCCATTAGATATGGTATTACACTCGATCAAACCATACCCGCCGATTACCTCGCCAGCGATGGCACTACCACTATGTGGAAGGCATCTGACAATACCGGCTATGCCAATAACCTTGCCGGTATCGGACGCGATGAGATCGGGTCACTGTACCAGAAACAGAGCCGCAGCATCAATACGGCTGCTACCGGCAACCTGATCGCCATGGCGGTGGGCAGTGAACTGGCAGCCAGCAATGCTGATAATACAGATACCATCACCAACAATAAATCATTCCTGGTATGGGGCGATAATAACGGAGCCATCACTTATACGACCAATATAACAGGTGACAATGTTACCCTGCGCATGCCCCGGGTATGGAAAGTGGATAAGACCAACTGGGCCAGCAGGGATATCACCCTTAAGTTGTTTGGCAATGTAACCAATGCCTACCTGCTCATTAGCAATAGTGCTTCTTTCGCTACTATTGACCAGGAACTGCCCATCAATCCGGATAGCACCATTACCATCAACAGTGATCTGCTGCCTGATGGTGCGTACTTCACGTTCGGCAAACAAATCGTAGGTCCGGGTTATGTGAATGCAGGTGTACAGGTATGGTTACGGGCCGATGATGGCGTGTCTGCCAATAATACCTGGTTCGATTACAGCGGTAATGATGCCAATGCCGAACAAACAGTGGTGGCCAACCAACCGGTGCTCACTACTGCTGTCAATAACTTTAATCCGGCGTACCGGTTTAATGGTACTACCCATTACCTGGATGTTCCTTATAGTGCCGGCTTTAATGGAAATGTAACTGCTTATACTGTGCATACACAACCAGTGGCCAGCGGTTTCCGTACGCCGCTTGCCAGCAGGAACTCTTCCGGCAGCGTCTCCAAAGGCTGGAACTATTACCGGAATGTAAATATCCGGGAATCCTGGACAGGCACTAATACGGCATCCTGGTCTATCTTGACTGGTGGCGCCACTACGCTGAATGTACCGGAGATCATCGGACTGGATGCCACCCTGGGATCGGGCAATTCAGTGAAGCATATTTATTCCAATGGTCAGACGGTGGCTACCGCTACCAACGGTACCTATATTACGAATGCTACTGCTCCGTTGCGTATCGGCGCCATCAGCGATGGTCCCTCGCTTTGGTGGAATGGCGATATTGCAGAGACCGTTGTGTACAACCGTGTGCTTACGGCCAGCGAACAGAAACATGTGGAAAGCTACCTGGCGCTTAAATACGGCATTACGCTGAATCAAACTACACCTACCGATTATGTGGCCACCGATTGGGACGGCACTACCGGCACCAAAATGTGGACAGCTTCCAAGAACGGTAGCTACAATAAAAATATAGCCGGTATTGGCCGCGATGATAAAACAACCTTATACCAAAAGCAATCCCGCTCAGCGAGCGATTCGCTCATTACCATTGCTGCGGGTGGTACCATTGCTGCGGATAATGCCTCCAATGGCGCTGATATAGACGACCTGTCCTTCTTCGCCTGGGCCGATGATGGCGGCGCTGCTACTTTCTCAGTAGCTATTACCAGCGTGACCAATGCAACCAACCGCATGGCCCGCGTATGGAAAATAGACAGAACAAACTGGTCCGATCAGGATGTTACTTTCAAAGCAGTACAGGGTGGTGACCGCTACCTGCTGGTACATGCAACAGATCCCACTTTTGGTGCAGGCACGGTTGAGTATCCCATCAATACAGCTACCGGCACGGTGACCATCAATACTGCTGATCTGCCGGATGGCGCTTACTTTACACTGGGTGCCAAGATCGTGGGGCCTGCCTGCGTGAATACCGGTATTGTTACCTGGCTGCGGGCCGACTATGCGGCCGCGCCCAATAGCTGGGCCGACTTCAGCGGCAATCAGGTCAGTGCTGCGATGGATACTGCAGCCAAACAGCCTGCATTGATAGCAGGAGGGCTCAACTACAATACAGCCCTTCAATTTACTGCCAGCACTGATTATATGAAAATACCGCAGGCATCCATAAGCGGGAAATTTCCCACTGGCAATGCAGCCAGAACATTGATTGGAGTAGGAATAAGCACTACTGCTACGGATCAGTTACTGTTTAGCTATGGCAGCTTTGTCGCTAATCAGTCCTCAGGATTAAGAAAACAGGCAAATCAGGCAGCCACTTTTGAAGGCATGGGCGCACCCAGTGGATTAGTAGGACCTGCCAACTCTTTTCCGAATAATAAAGTGACCATTATCTCCGGCCGCTATACAGGTGGCGCCACCGGCAGGGCTTCCTTATATACGAACGATACCTCTGCGCTTGCATCAGCTACCATGAACTGGAATACTGTTATCTCTGCCGAAGGTGCGCAGATTGGTAAATATGTTGGAGAAAGCCGTTACTGGAACGGTAATATCGGCGAAGTGATCGTGTACAACAGGAACCTTACAGATGATGAATTCCAGCGGGTAAGCTCTTACCTGGCCCTGAAATATGGGATTACATTAGATCAAAGTCCTGCTACTGACTATATAGCCAGCGATGGCACCACAAGAATGTGGACGGCTGCCGATAATACAGGATACGCCAAACGTGTTACGGGTATAGGTCGTGATGATTGTACCGAACTGTACCAGAAACAAAGTTTAAGCGTGGATACTGGCATCGTGGCTATGGCCATAGGCGATGCGGTACAGGCAAGCAATGCTGCTAACAGCGATTCCATTACCAATGACAATTCCTGGTTTGTATTTGCCGATGATGGCGGCGCTGTTCAGTACAATACCGACCTCAGCGGCCTGGAAGGTATTACCACCCGCATGGCCCGTACCTGGAAAGCAGATAAGACCAACTGGGCCGATGCTGGTGTTACCTTCAAGCTCACAGGCGGCAATGACAAAATATACATGGTTGTAAGTGCAGATGCTACTTTCGATGGCGCAGATGCAGCTTATAAGCTGGATGAAAATGGCAATGTGACCATTACCACCGACCTCATACCCGATGGTGCTTACTTTACTTTTGCCAAAGAACTCAACGGTCCCGGTTACGTGAACGTAGGAGTGCAGTTCTGGATGCGTGCGGATGACAATGTTTCTACCGTTGATACGTGGAACGATTACAGTGGTAATGACAACCATGCCACACAGGCTACAGCAGCCAGTCAGCCAGTAGCGGTTGCGAATTCAGTGAACTATAACCCTGCCTTTGATTTTGACGGCACGGATGATTATATGGACTTTGCTACCAACGCCGGTATCAGTGGTACCAATCCCTTTACCGTGGTAAGCGTGCAGATGCGCCACACCTTAGGAGGCTACGATGCGATACTGTCGAACCAGGGCACGGCCACCAACGGCTTCCATAGCATGTATAACCCCAGCAATAAATATGTAGTGAATGCTACAGGCCAAACCGCTTTTGAAAGCACAGGCACCTATGCTACAGCCAACATACCTTATCTGAATGCTACCACCCGTTCGGGCAATACGTTTAGTTTCTATACCAGGGGGGCTGCAGACGGAGGGGGTACCGCAGGTTGGTCCTTCCTTGGTAATAACCTGCGCATAGGTAACAGGGGTGCGTCGGCAGACCTTGCGTTCGACGGTCACATCCATGAAGTGATCGTGTACAACAGGGCATTGCCGGCCAACGAACTGCGGCGGGCGCACTCTTACCTCGCACTCAAATATGGTATTACTTTGAGCGGTGACTATATCGCCACCGATGGCACTACTTCCTACTGGACAATAGCCAACAATACCGGCTACCTGGCCAATATTGCCGGTATAGGCCGCGATGACAATACCGGTTTGTACCAGAAACAAAGCCGCAGTGTGAACACCGCCGGCAATGGAAATATGGTGGCCATGGGATTAACAGCCATAGCAGCTACCAATAAAGACAATACAAGCACTATTGCCGATGACCTGAGCTTCCTCGTGTGGGGCGATAATGCGGGCACCGGGACAAAAACTACAGAGTACCCCACCTCACTGGATCCCGGCGGCTGTAGCAGGATCACACGCCTGCAACGGGAATGGAAAGTGCAGAAAACAGGCAGTGTAAATGATCTGCAGGTAAAGGTCTACCTTACCGGGCTGGTGCCTACCAGCACAACGCTGAGCGACCTGAGGCTGCTGATAGATGATGACGGCGACTTCAGCAGCGGCGCCACCACCGTGACAGATGCTGGTGCTTATGATGCTGCCACCCAGGTCGTAACCTTTGATGGTATTAACTTTACCGATGGTCAGTACTTTACAGTAGTGACTGACCTTACCAACCAGGCGCCCGGTGGTGTGATCACCAACCTGTACACTTGGTACAGGGCCGATAAAGGTATTACCACGGCTACCGGTGTAAATGTAGCTGCCGACCAAAGTGCTGTGCCCAAAGATATAACACAGGCTACCGCAGGCGCACAACCGGCATACAATACAACCAGCAATCTTATCAACTTCAATCCAGGTCTGGGCCTCGATGGTACCAATGATGTATTGAGCAGTGGAGCCATTACGTACTCGGCTACCCCCAACGGGGAAGACCTCTTTGCAGTGGTATTACCCAACAATGCCACAGGAGCCCGGAACGTAATAGGCTTTGGCAATGCTACTGCAGGCCAGGGTACTGAATTAAGGTACAACGCCAATGTACTGCAATACGCTTCCAAAGCAGCAGGCGCCATTCAAACCATTGCCAATCCTGTTGCTTCCAATGGCGTTGCGCAGTTGGCCAATGGCAACCGTACCAGTGCAGGAGCCGCCAACCTGTTGCTCAACGGAACCTCCGTGGCTACAGGCACCATCAGTCAGCAACCGGCCAATACAGCCCTGAATATCGGTGCAAGGCGCAATGCCGCTACGCCCGACCAGTTCTTTAATGGCCAGGTAGCTGAAGTAGCTGTTTATAACAGGCAGCTCACTGCCGCGGAACGGGAAAAAGTAGAAAGTTACTTTGCCATTAAATATGGCATCACCTTGCCGCACAACTATGTGGATCCTGCAGGTACCCCTGTCTGGGATATTACTACCAATACAGGTTATGGCTTCAACATCACCGGTATTGGCCGTGATGATTGCAACGGGCTGCACCAGAAACAATCGAAGAGCGTCAATACAACAGAAGCGTTGGTGACCCTGGGCAACTATGTAGGTATTGCCACTACCAATGCCGGCAATGCCAATGCCATGGATAATGCCACGGCTTTATTACTGGGCGATAACAATGCCAACAGAACAGCGTGGACCGCTACCGGCGTGCCGCTGAACAGGCAACGCCTGGCGCGTACCTGGAAAGTGCAGGAAACAGGCAATGTGGGTACAGTTACCATCCAGGCGCCTGCCAACAGCAGCAGCGCCACCGTGAAATTGCCATTGGAACTGGATGCTACGGCCTACCTGCTGGTAAGCACTACCGGCGATTTTGTGAATGATGTAACCGAAATCCCCATGACGCTGAATGGTACCGATTGGGAAGCGGCTGTTGACTTTACCAGTGGCCAGTATTTCACCTTTGCTACCAATGATGCCTGTGTATCTGCTGTTCCTTTATTAACTACCTATGGCGCTTCGGCCACAACAGCTACAGATGAATGTTATGTGGGTGGATGGATCCTGTTCAGGGACCCGGTAGATAATACCAAATTCGTGGCAGGTATTTATGATCCTGCCGGTTTGATAGACCGTTCAAAAATATCTGCGAAAGTAGATGCGGCCAGGCCGTTTGCTGATCTGGGCGAAGGAAGTTCTACAAAGGCAGTGCGCCTCATGCGCCGTATGCTGCAGGTAGATTGTGCTGCCTGCTACGATGCAGTGGCCAATCCAACGCCCGGCTTTACAGTACGCATGTTCTATGCGCCTGATGAAAAGGCCGGTGCGGAAAGTGTGGAAACCAACAACATGGAAGCCATTAAAACAGCCAATGGTATCACCGATCCGCATGTATTCAAGTGGTTCAAAGCGGCCGGTAAAACCATTGATGACGTGATCACCGGTCTTGCTCCGGGAGGTATTGCCGCCGGCGGACAGGAATGGTTTGATGGAGCGTTGACAACCGGACAACTGGGCGGTGTTGATTATGTGGATTTTGCATCTGTCAACAGCTTCTCCACCTTTGGCGGTATATGGTCTGTCAACCTGCAGGCGGTGCTTCCTGTTACCTGGCTCCATGTACAGGCGCTTCCCATGGGTAGCAATACCATAAGGGTGAAATGGGCAGTTACTGCCCAGATTAACAATGCAGGGTTCACGGTGGAAAGGAGCGAGGATGGGCGACGTTATCAGCCCATTGCCACGGTGGCGCCGCAGGCTGATAATCCGGGTATGCCTTCTTACTACTCAATAGATGATAACAAGGTATCGCAAGGTGTTACTTATTACTATCGCATCAGGCAAATGGACCTGGATGGCCGTGTAGGCTATTCAAAGATCGTGACTGCAAAACTGAATGCGGGTGGCCTGCAATACCTGCAGATCAAGCCCAACCCGGTATCAGGTACCCTCCGGTGGGAAGTAAACGTTTCCCGGCCACAGTCCCTGCAGGTCAGCATCATTGACATAAAGGGCAGGGTGCTGCGTGAAAAGAAAATGCAGGCACAGGCAGGCAGCAACCAGTACAGCATGGAAGGGGCAATATTCAGCCGGGGAGCTTACCTGCTGAAGATCATAGGAGAAGATGGAACCATCATGACAGAGCAGTTTATAGTACCGTAGATAAGCTACGGGCAACGAGCTGTGAGCTGCGAGCAGTTATAGGGTAAGCGGCTCGCAGCTCGTAGCTCACAGCTTGCGGCTAACGTCCCGTAGATTCCCGCGGGATCAATACAGAAGGCACAATAATAGTTTCTGATTTCAGCGGGTTATCGCTTTTCTTGAGGCTGTTGAACAACACAGAGGCCGCCATTTTACCCATCTCAAAAGCCGGCTGGGTAACAGTAGTAAGGGAGGGGTTCAATATAGGTGCAGTAGACTGGTTGGAAAAACTGATTACTTTAACATTACCCGGTATGGCCACTTTTAATTCCTTACAAGCCAGGTAGATGCCGGCCGTTAATTTTTCTACCGAAGCAATAATGCCATCCGGCCGGTCTTTGCGTTGTAATAGCTTTTTGATGATGGCATAATTCTCCGTCTCATCATCGGTGCACACTACCAGGTCTTCCTCCCGGAAAGGAAAGTGGTGGGCAGCCAGTGCCTGCTGGCAGCCTGTAAGCCTGTTTTTGCTGATGGACAGGCGTTCGGAGATTGTTAAATAGGCAATGCGTTTGCAACCTTGCTCTATAAGATGCTGGGCGGCCAGGTAGCCACTTTCCCGGTCATTGGTCGTGATACGTGTAGTCGCCGTTTCTTCACACACGCGATCAAAGAATACAACGGGGATATCGCGCTGCATCATTTCACTGATGTGTTCATCATGGGTAGTTTCATTAGATACAGAGATCAGTACGCCATCTACCCGTCCGCTCTGGAAATCAGTAAGGATGGCCTGCTCCCGGTCAAAGCGTTCATGCGTAAGATAAATAAGTACATGGTAGCCCTTTTCACGCGCTACGGATTCAATACCATTAATGGCTACAGAGAAAAAGCTGTCGGCTACTTCCGGCAATACAACGGCAATCGTCTTGCTTTTCCTTTTGCGCAGGCTGCTGGCATAGGGGTTGGGAACATAATTCAGCTTTTTGGCCAGCTCCAGTACCTTCTGTTTGGTTTGCTCACTGATCTCATGACTGTCAGTAAATACTTTCGATACTGTTGATACAGAAAGGCGCAGTTCTTTCGCCAACATTTTCATGCTGATATTAGCCATATAGTCCTTGGTATGGCCCAAAAATAACCAATTCCACGCAACTGGTTTCGTAAATAAAAACCGGATAACCCGTTAAATAAAACCAAAAACTTCTCAAATTAGTGGTGCCAATACTGTAAATACTATTCATAAATGATTGCCGTATGACACCTGTTAACAAACTTTCACAAGCCGAGATCAATCCCCTGAAGAGCCTTGATGAATGGGAAGACGACGTATTGGAGCGTTACCCTGATCCGGAGGCCATTGCTACTTCCAAAAAGACAGCCGAATACAGGAATTATGAAACCCCGGGACGGGACACCGTGCGGGAATTCTACAGGTTGAACCATACCTATCAGACCTACGACTTCGTACAGGAAAAAAGAGCCGACTACCTGAAATTTGATAAGAAGGAAATGCCTGTATGGGATGCCTTCCAGTTCCTGAACCAACTGGTGGATGATTCCGATCCCGATACCGACCTGGACCAGTTCCAGCACCTCTTACAAACTTCCGAAGCCATCCGTGCCGATGGACATCCTGACTGGATGGTGATGGTTGGCCTCATGCATGATATGGGTAAAGTACTGTGCTTGTTTGGCGAACCACAATGGGCAGTAGTAGGAGATACCTTCCCGGTAGGATGCGCCTATTCCGGTAAAATTGTGTATCCTGAATTCTTTGCCAATAACCCGGATTATTCTGATACCCGCTACAATACACAATATGGTGTTTATACACCCGGCTGTGGCCTGCGCAACGTGCACATGTCATGGGGCCATGATGAGTACGTGTACCAGATGATGAAAGATTACTTGCCCGAATCCGGTTTGTACATGCTGCGTTATCATTCTTTCTATGCCTGGCACCGCGAAGGAGAATATGAGTACCTGCTGGACGACCATGACCGGGAAATGCTGAAATGGGTAAAGCTGTTCAATCCATACGATCTGTATTCGAAGAATCCCACACCGCCCGACTGGAATAAACTACGGCCCTACTACCAGGAACTGGCCAATAAATACTTACCCGAAAGATTAAAGTTTTAATATAGTTTTTCAGACCTGACAGCACGTAAGGTGGGTCGCCCTGCAGCGCAGCAAGGCAGCCCGGCGGGGCGGCTCACCTTTAAGTTCAAGCTGACATTGGCAATCCTTCAACAAAATCATGGTGACAATGTGCTGTCCGGCACAGTGCCGTTGTCACCTATTCAATAACCCAAACCTGCATCCTCTACTAAAAACCTTCCTCGTTTATTTCGATTTCCGGACTATGAAGTAGTAATAAGCGCATGATGCTGTTTTACCAGTTTCATTTTTTTTGCTCCTGTTTAATAATTGTATGATAAACACTTATTTAAAGGGACGCAAGCGGAATCCTTTTATAATAACCACCAAACAAACGCTATGCAAGTGTTGCCATTTCAACGATGCTGTAAGGCCCGGACTGTTTTGATGACGGGATTGATCTGCCTGTCGGGCATTGCAGGGGCCAATGTGCCTTTTCATGCTGCCAACGATTTTGACCTGCCTGCCCCGCAACAGGCCGGGGGAGAAGTGAGCGGTGTTGTAAAAGACGCTGCCGGTAAACCCGTACAGGGCGTTACCATTACCATCAAAGGAACCAAAAACTCAAAAGTTTCCGGTGCCGACGGAAGCTTTACCATTAAAGCAAAGAAGGGTGATGTACTCGTATTCAGCGCTGTTTCTTATGCTCCGCAGGAAATAACAGTGGGCGACGCCACTACATATGATATTGCATTAACTGCCGCTGCTACTACCATGGGCGATGTGGTGGTAGTGGGATATGGCAGAAGCTCCCGCAAAAACCTTACGACGGCTGTTACCAGCGTTAAACCCGAAGAGCTCAACAAGGGCGCTATCAGTGATGTAGGACAAATGCTGCAGGGTAAAGTACCCGGATTGAATATTACCCGCAGTGGTGATCCCAACAGGGCCAGCGCCATGATCCTGCGGGGTGTTTCTACCCTGGGTGGATCACAGTCGCCGTTCTTTGTAATAGATGGTGTACCCGGCGCTGATATTTCTGTGATCGCGCCCGATGATATCGCTTCCATTGACGTATTGAAAGATGCGGCTGCTACGGCTATCTATGGTAACAGGGCTGCCAATGGGGTGATCATCGTTACTACCAGGAAAGGGAAAAAAGGACAGGCTGTGGTAGGATACAATGGGTATATAGGGGTGGAAAAAGTAGCCAACAAGCTGGATATGATGGATGCCAATCAACTCAGGGCTTTTCTCGCAGCTAATAACCTGGCGCTTTCGCCCAATGATGATAAAGGCGCCAATACCAATTGGCAGGAGGCTGTGCAAAGAAGTTCAGCCGTTTCACACAACCACAACATTTCTGTGAGCGGTGGCGGTGAGCACAGCACCTATAGCGCCAGTGTTAACTATTTTGATCAGCAGGGTATCATATTGACCAGCGGGTTACAACGTGTTATTGCCCGGCTGGCCCTGGAACAATATGCGCTGAATGATAAAGTGAAACTGGGGTTATCTGTTTCCAACTCCAACAGTGATGCCAAACTGGTGCCTTACCGCAATACGGTGCTGGCCCAGATGATCACCTATTTGCCGGTATCGCCCGTAAAAAATGCGAATGGCACCTATTTCGATAACTTTACCAATACCGGTTACTACAATCCCGTTTCCCTGATCAATCATGGCAACGAGAACCTGAAATACAATAACCTCATTGCTAACCTTACGGCACAGGTAAAATTGCCCCTGGGACTTACTTATGACGTGAATATTGCCTACCAGAATTTTACCACGCTTTATGGTGCTTACTATGATAAGTATTATACTACCTATTATAATAATATCCGCAGTACCCCCGATCCGCCCGCTAACCCCACTTTTATAACACTGACCGGCAGCAATGGCTATGCAGTGCGCAATACCTACCAAACGACCAATAAAATACTGGAAACCTATTTTACCTGGAACAAGCAGTTTGGTGAACATACGGTCACTGCTGTATTGGGATATTCCTACCAGGATAATGTAGTGAACGACGGGTTCCAGACCACTACTACTAATTTTTCCGTAGACAATACCGGTTTTTATAACCTCGCCCTGAGCAACCCCTATGCGGTATCTGCTTTCCGGGTAGACTATGGTGGTACCGGCATGTACCAGAAAACCAAGCTGATATCAGACTTCTTCCGGGTAAACTATAATTACAAGGACAAGTATTTATTACAAGGCTCTATACGCCGGGATGGTGGTTCCATGTTTGGCGCCAACCACCAATGGGGATACTTTCCCTCTGTGGGCGCCGCATGGCGTATCATTGAAGAAAGCTTTATGGACAAACAAAGCCTGCTCAGCGACCTGAAACTGAGGGTCAGCTATGGTGAAACAGGTAACGGCATTGGCTTTAATCCCTATACGTCCCAGTTTTCCTTCAACAGCTATGGCACCTACTACAACAATGGTTCGCAGGTGAGCGCCATTGGCGCCAGCCGTTCTGCCAATCCCGACCTGGGCTGGGAAAAAACAGCCACTACCAATATCGGGTTAGACTTTGCTTTCGGGAAGGGACGCATCAGTGGTTCATTGGAATTGTATAACAAGAAGACAACGGATATGATCTATGATTACCGGGTGAACGAAGCCATTGTGCCTACCGGCTTTATTACCGCCAATGCCGGAAGCATGAGCAACAAGGGTATTGAGTTAAGCCTCAATGCAACCCCGGTAGCAAAAGGCGACTTTACCTGGAGCACCTCCCTGAACCTGGCGCACAATACCAATAAGATCATCGCCCTGTCTAATGAGCTGTTCAAAGGCGATTCCATACTGATTACCCAGCCCGATGGCAGTGGACAAACAAACAGCAAGCTGCAGATCATCAAAGCCGGCAAACCGGTAGGACAGTTCTTTACCCTGCAATATGCCGGTTTCGACAAGGCCTCCGGTCTGTCTCAATACGTCAAGGCTGATGGTTCCCTCACTACCAATCCTTCCATCGGTGTAGATTATCATTATATGGGCAGTCCGCAACCGAAATTATTACTGGGTTGGTCCAACAGTCTTAAATACAAAAACTTCGACTTTAATGTGTTCTTCCGGGGTGTAATGGGCAACAAGATCTTCAACGTTACCCGTGCCGATCTGTTCCGCCCCAGCACCGCACAATACACCAATATCCTTACAGAAGTAGCCGGCGAGCCTATTACGGATGCCAACGCCCCCAAGTACTCTTCCCGGTTTATTGAAAATGGCAGCTATGTAAGGCTCGACAATGCAACGCTGGGATATACTTTTAAGAACATCAGCCCCTATATTAAAAATCTCCGGGCCTATGTATCCGCCAACAACCTGTTTGTGATCACCGGATACAAAGGCATTGATCCTGAGATCAACCAGGGTGGCCTGGCGCCGGGTATAGATGCCAATAACTTCTATCCAAAAACCCGGACGATCCTGATTGGGGCAAATGTTTCTTTCTAATGAACCTTCTTAAAAAAACTGTATGAAGAATATACTTAAAATAGTTGGTCTGCCGGCTTTATTGATCAGTGTGTTGCCGGCCTGTCATAAAGTGGATGTTCCCATTACTACTGAAATTACACCGGATGTATTCCCACTGGATTCTACCCAGTTTTCGTCCGTAGCAGGCCCGGTATATGTAGCTTTCCGGGGCAACTATTCCCTCGACTACTGGTTTATGCAAAACCTTTCCACCGATATGGCTATCCTGCCTGCGCGTGGTGGTAACTGGTATGATAATAAGAACTACCTCGACCTGCATTACCATAGCTGGACCAAGGACCACCCCTGGACACAAAGTTGCTGGGCCTGGTTGTCCAAAATTATCGGCGTGGCCAATCAGTCTATCTCCATCTTGCAGCAGAACATGACTGCCGGTACCTACAAAACGCAAACCCTGGCCGAAATGCGGGGTATGCGGGCGATCGCCTATTTCATGATGATGGACCTCTATGGCAACGTGCCCCTGTACACAGAGTATGGTGACTTCTCTGCCAGGCCCAAAGCGCCCCGTGAAGAAGTGTTCGACTTTATTGAAACGGAACTTAAAGCCATATTGCCCGATCTGAGTACTACCGTTGGTGTGTCTACCTATGGCCGGCCTACCCGTTATATGGCGCAGGCGCTCCTGGCCAAAATGTACCTGAATGCGCCGCAATATATCGGAAACACCCGGTACAATGAATGTATCGCTGCCTGCGATGATATCATTAGCAGCAACAAATATGCGTTGGAAGCACGCAGCACCTACCTCAGCATGTTCTATCCCAACAATGGTCCTGCCTTCAAGGAATTTATTTTTGCTATTCCCTATGATGCAGCAGCCACCAGTGGTAGCTACCTCGGCGTAAACGGGTATATGTACTATGCGCGGTATGACCTGCCACGCTCTACCCGTACTAAATATAACCTGCCCTTTGTGCCCAGCTCTGCGCAAAGCACGCTGCCCGTGTATTATGCCAATTTCAATGACCCCAATGATATACGCAATAAGCAATGGCTGACCGGCTTGCAATACCTGGCTGATGGGGTAACGCCGTTGACGGTAACTACCACCAAAAAAGGATACGATCAGTTTTATACCGGTACTGATGGCGGCGATGCCTATACCTACCAGGTAGATCTTACCCCGGATGTTGTTTTACGCCAGAATCCTTCCCTGTTTGATTGCGGCAATGATGAAATAGCCTGGAACATGGGTTATCGAAACATCAAATTCTATCCGGATGCTACGTCTGCCACCCGCAACCAGAACAACGATGTACCTGTTTTGCGCTATTCTGACATTGTACTGATGAAAGCGGAAGCCATCCTGCGCGGTGGAACACCTACACTGAGCCAGACAGCCCTTTCCCTGGTGAACCAGTTGCGGGCAGAGCGTTCCACATCCGCTGCCTGGTCGACTGTAACACTGGACAGTATATATGCCGAACGTTGCCGGGAATTTGCCTGGGAAACCTGGCACCGGAATGATATGATCCGCTTTGGAAAATATGAAGGCTCCTGGGGCTTTAAAACCAACAATGAAGTATACAGAAGGATATTCCCGATCCCGACGAATGCTATGACATTGAATACAAGCCTCACGCCAAACGATGGATATCAATAGCCAACGAGAGGTAGAAACCTTTCCTGGTGACGCCCGCAAAGGTGTCACCATCCTCTCCTGGATTAAACTTAGTTCTATAAGCAAGCAGAACTGATATAGCAATGTAACACCGGGGTTGTCTAGCCCCGGTATTCTTATTTTAGCAAAACAATCAACAGACTAATGAAGCATACCGGTACACCAACAAGGCTGCAATCGCTGGATGCCCTGCGTGGCTTTGATATGTGCTGGATCATCAGTGGTGAATTCATCGTGCACGCCTGGGCCAAAGCAGATGATAACCCCGTAATAGGGTGGATGAGCAGCCAGTTGCACCATTCAGACTGGAACGGTTTCACCTTTTATGACATGATCTTTCCCCTGTTCATCTTTATAGCAGGTGTCTCCATGCCTTATTCTTTTGCCCAGCAGTTGGCAAAAGCAGGGGGCGACAGGGGAGTGGCTAAAAAGAATATCTATAGAGCGCTCCTTAAACGTACCCTAATATTGATATTACTTGGCATGGTGGTAAATGGCTTGCTGCAATGGAAAGGATATGAATACACCCGCTTTGCCAGCGTATTGGGCAGGATTGCTTTGTCCTGCTTCTTTGCTGCCTGTATCTTTTTAAACTACCACTTGCGCGGGCAGGTCATCTGGTGCCTGGCTTTATTGATGGGTTATTGGGCTGCTATGTTATTGATCCCTGTGCCGGGTTTTGGCGCCGGAGTGTTGACGCCTGAAGGCAATCTCGCCGCCTGGGTAGACAGGATGTGGCTGCCCGGTAAACTGCACCGTAAAGTATATGATCCCGAAGGATTACTGTCTACCATACCAGCCATTGCTTCAGCGCTCCTGGGTATTTTTACCGGGCAGTTCCTGCGCTGGCAATCGATGCAATGGACGCCACGTCGCAAGGCGGGAGCCTTGATAGTCGCCGGCGTGGCGCTGTTGCTGCTGGGAAAATGGTGGGATATTGTTTTCCCGATCAATAAAATTATATGGACATCTTCTTTTGTGCTGTATGCCGGTGGATGGAGCCTGCTGTTGTTGGCGCTGTTTTATGGGTTGATTGATGTGGCAGGGTTTAAAAAGTGGAGCCTGCCCTTTACCTGGATTGGTCTTAATTCCATACTTATTTACATGGCCGTGCATGGCATCATTAATTTTGAATCTACGGCACAGTTTCTGTTCGGTGGATGGATCAAACAGGCACCGGAGGCATGGCAGCCGGTATGGTTATGGACCGGCGTAGCGCTTATACAACTGGCTTTATTGTATTTTTTATACAGGAAGAAATGGTTCCTGAAAGTGTGAGGTTTTAAACAACAACTATGACCCGGAAGAATATTCTTATTGCATGCATCAGCCTCCTGTTCCTGCAGCAGGTACAGGCCCAGTTAAACATACCCGCCGCCCGTGCATTGGTGCAGCGTGTAGTACCCGGTAAGGCCGACCAGTTTATCATTGAGCCATTAACCCCGGCAGCAGGTAAGGATGTTTTTGAGCTGGACTACGACTTCCACCAGGGAAAAAATGTTTTACGGGGCAACAACGGCGTGGCAATAGCCGCCGCCTTATACTTCTACCTCAATGAATATTGCCATGCGCAGGTTACCTGGAATGGCGTTAACCTGGCGCTGCCTGCAATATTGCCCATAGTTGATACCCCTGTACACAGGGCTACTCCCTATGAATACCGGTACTACCTCAATTACTGCACCTTCAATTACAGCATGAGCTGGTGGGACTGGCCCCGCTGGGAAAAAGAGATTGACTGGATGGCCCTGCATGGCATCAACATGCCCCTGGCCATTACCGGGGAGGAATATACCTGGTACCTCGTTTATAAAGAGATGGGTTTTAGTGATGCTGATCTGAAGGACTTCTTTTCCGGCCCCGCTTACTTTTCCTGGTTCTGGATGGGCAACCTCGATGCCTGGGGAGGGCCACTGCCGCTGGACTGGATGAAACGTCATTTTGAGCTACAGAAAAAGATACTGCAACGGCAAAGGGCGCTTGGCATGAAACCGGTATTGCCTGCTTTTACCGGCCATGTGCCACCTGCTTTTAAAAAGAAATTCCCCCGGGCCAAACTCAAAGCCACCAATTGGACCAATGGTTTTGCCGATACCTATATCCTCGATGCACAGGACTCTTTATTTGCAGAGATCGGCAAACGTTTCCTGCAAATGCAAACGAAGTTGCTGGGTACCGATCACCTGTACTCAGCCGACACCTTCAATGAGAATGAGCCGCCCTCCGATGAACCGGAATTCCTGGGCCGGCTGAGTGCAAGGGTATATGAAGGCATGCGCCAGGCCGATACCGCTGCTGTATGGGTGATGCAGGGCTGGCTGTTTTACAGCGACCGAAAATTCTGGAAAGCACCGCAAATAGAGGCCTTGCTCAAGGCGGTGCCCAATGATAAAATGATCCTGCTGGACCTGGCCACGGAAATAGAGCCCGTATGGAAGAGAACGCAGGCTTTTTATGGCAAGCCCTGGATATGGAACATGCTGCACAATTTCGGTGGCAATACCAACCTGTTCGGCAGGATAGAAGGAGTAGCGAAGGGGCCGGCGGAAGCGTTGCAGGATGCCGCCAGTGGCAACATGAAAGGCATTGGCCTTACCATGGAAGGCATTGAACAAACACCGGTATTGTATGAGCTGATGATGCACCATACCTGGCGGAAGGAACCCATTGACCTTGACCAATGGCTGCCGCAATACCTCCATAACCGTTATGGCGTATTGGACCCTCATGCGCTCAATGCCTGGCAGGTGTTGAGGAATACTGTATACAATGGCAAGCTCATCCGCGATGGGGCCGAATCCATCCTGCAGGCAAGGCCCACTTTCGATTCATTGACCCGCTGGACAAAAACAACCCTGAATTACAATGCCAAAGACCTGTTGCCTGCCTGGGATGCTCTCCTGCAGGCGGCGGAAGCCTGTAAGAACAGCGACGGCTTTCAATATGACCTGGTAGATGTGACCAGGCAGGTGCTGGCGAATTATGCCTTGCCCCTGCAACGGCAGTGGGTAGCGGCTTACAGGAATAAAGATCTGGTGAAGTTTAAACAGCTAAGCAACCAGTTCATCACATTAATGGATGACTTGGACAAGCTGCTGACTACGCGCAAGGATTTCCTGCTGGGGCCCTGGATAGCCGATGCCCGGCGTTGGGGAACTACTAAAACGGAAAAGGCATTGTATGAAAAGAATGCCCGCGATCTCATCACATTATGGGGTGATGCCAACAGCCCCCTCCATGAATATGCCTGCCGCCAGTGGAGTGGCCTGATCAGTGATTTTTACAAACCCCGCTGGCAGCAGTTCTTTGCGAAGGTGGAGCAGGCGCTGGCTGCCGGGAAGGACATCAACGTGGAGGCCTTTCAGCGGGAAATAGCTGCCTGGGAATGGAAATGGGTGAACAAAAGGAAGGACTATGCCTTAAAGCCCGTTGGTGATCCTATTGTCATTGCCCGACAGATTCACCGGAAATACCGGGACATTATCGGGCAGGCGCACCAGGATCGCTAACTGTTTAGTATCTTAATGATTGCTTCTAATAATGCTATATGAATAAACTTCAAACTGCTGACTATATTGTTTTCCTGGTATACTTTGTCCTGGTATCACTATATGGATTGTTTATTTACCTGAGAAAGAAAAAAGCCGTTACCGATTCCAAAGACTTCTTCCTCGCCGAAGGTTCACTGACCTGGTGGGCCATTGGCGCGTCTCTCATTGCCTCTAATATTTCTGCGGAACATTTTATTGGTATGTCGGGCTCGGGTTTTGCCCTCGGCCTGGCCATCTCCACGTATGAATGGATGGCAGCAGCTACATTGATCATTGTAGCTGTTTTTTTTATACCCCTGTACCTGAAGAACAAAATTTACACCATGCCCCAGTTCCTGGCGAAGCGGTATGATGACAAGGTGAGTACCATCATGGCTGTTTTCTGGTTGCTGGTATATGTTTTTGTCAACCTGACCTCCATTATCTACCTGGGTGCTATTGCTATTACATCCATTACCGGCATCAGCTTTGCCTGGTGTATAGCGGGGTTAAGTATATGTTCTGTTATTGTTACCCTGGGGGGCATGAAGGTCATCGGCTATACAGATGTCATCCAGGTGCTGGTGCTTATAGCTGGAGGTCTCATCACTACCTATCTGGCGCTTACATTATTGTCGGAAAAATTTGGCTATGGGACCGACGTGCTCAAAGGGCTTAACTTATTACGGCAGCAAGCCGATTCCCATTTCCACATGATCTTTAAGGAAGACCATCCTTACTATAAAGACCTGCCGGGGCTCTCGGTATTGATTGGCGGTATGTGGATCAATAACCTGAACTACTGGGGATGCAATCAATACATCACCCAACGGGCGTTGGGCGCTGACCTCAAAACGGCCCGTAATGGCATTCTGTTTGCGGCCTTCCTTAAATTGCTCATACCGGTCATTGCGGTATTGCCCGGCATTGCCATGTATGTGATGCACCAGCATGGAATGTTTCAGCAGGAGATGACCGATGCTACAGGCGCCATCAAGCCCGACCATGCGTATCCCACTTTGATGAACCTGTTGCCTCCGGGATTAAAAGGAATGGCTTTTGCGGCGTTGACAGCCGCTGTGGTAGCTTCGCTGGCCGGTAAAACCAATAGTATTGCCACCATCTTTTCATTGGACATTTACAAGAAGTACTTTAAAAAAGATGCTACCGAAAAGCAGGTGGTGCGTACAGGCCGGTGGGTAGTTATTGTTGCCATGTTGATCGGGGCGGTGGTAGCGCCCGCCCTGCGTACGCTCGATCAGGCTTACCAGTTTATACAGGAGTATGTAGGTTTTATATCGCCGGGTGTGCTGGCTATTTTCCTCATGGGGCTCTTCTGGAAAAAGACCACGGCCGCTGCTGCGCTGGCCGGCACCTTACTCACCATACCGGTATCTACCTTGCTTAAATTTCTGCCTTCCTGGACCAATGGCGCTTTCCCGGACTATCCTTTCCTGGATCGTATGACCATCACCTTTGTACTTATCATTATAGTGATGGTATCGATCAGTCTGCTCAAGCCACGTCAGCCGGGTCCAAAGGACTCCTTACGGAGCAAAGAACAGCCGGTTATTATTGATAAGTCCATGTTCAGGGTATCGCCGGTATTTATGATCGGCTCGGTGATCATTCTCGGTATCCTGGCTGCGCTGTATACGGTGTTTTGGTAAGAGTTTAATTAATGCAGGGGATAAGCGTTGGGAGAGTACCTTAAAAGAAGGAATACTGACCTTAAGTACCTTTTATTGACCTCTTGATATGATCATTTATTTTTTCACTTACTCTCCCTTCAATCCAATCCCATCCATCTACGTATTGCTCGTAATCAAAACCCTCCTCGTTAACGAGGTGAGGTATTTGTTCCAGGAAATTGGCCGCCGATATCTCAATCAATTGGGTATACAGCAAATTCGACAATTCGATTTCCATACTATCGCAGATCAATGTGGTTCTGCGTTTTTTTACCGAAGCATTTTTTAAGACTTCAATTGTAATCAATGAAAAGAAAAATGTAAGTAGTTCGGCCCGGGGGCCAATTCGTTTTACGATATCAAACCGGTTTTCTGGATTTACCAGGGCCGGTTTAAATTTTTTCGTACCGTAGATACTGTGGAATAAACCTGCAATGCACACGTATTCACGGCAACCCCATGATTTTAAAATATTGTACGTGCCCATTAAATGATCATTTAATGACCTGTTGCTATGTGTTGTGGTAGTTCCCCCAATCCGCTCAAGATAATATATGTGCTCCCTTAGTTTCATAGTGTTTTAGTTAAACAGGGGATGAATAAGGTCCTGAGTATACAGAAGGTTATTCATCCCGTTTTGCAACTAAAAATCCACACCAACGGTTACCGTGATCGCTTTGGTGTCAGCGGAGCCCTTAACCTTGTTAAGATTCGATTGAACCAGGTTTGCTATCTTGTCCTGGGAAATAAGGACTTTGCCGGTGGTTGGATTCACTGTAAAGTCCTTTGCTGATAGTTTGGTTACTCCAGCCTTTGGCTTGGTAACTAAACTCTTTTTTGTTGCCATACAAAAATATTTAGGTTATAAAAATTGGGCTATTATTGTAGTGTTTTGCCTAGCAGCCCATTTTACTAAGCAAAAACAGTTTCTGCCAGCGTCAAATTCTGCGAGCCTGAATTTTCATCAATGCTTACCAAACTGCTGATCTTATTAGCTATTTTTGAAGTTGCCATTACATTGGTATCTCTTACAGCAAGACTTAGATAATGATCATCATAGAATATTATTAATCCGTGCTCTGTAAGGAAATCCAGTTTTTCATTTATATCTGCTTCAGAGGCTTTTCTAAATAGTGATTCTTCCTGTATTTTCTGAATAAGCAGTGCCCTGCGAATAGCTTTATCACAATACTGATAGATCAGTTTCGATACGGATGATAAAACATAGATCGGATGCCGCGCAATGGGTCTGAGGTCCCATATCAATAAGTGGTCTTCATTTTCGCAATAGAACAAAGCAGATTCCTCGTGGGATAGCCGCCATTTTTTAATACTGGAAAAAAAGGGGGTTAAATTTTTGTAATCGGGTGCGTAATCTTTATATCCATAAGTAAAGTAGTAAGCCAGATTGAATAAAGATTCTTCTCCGAAGGGATATATATAGCTATAGGTAGGATAGGGCTTTATGTCTTTAAAGCCCATCACGTCCGACTGGTCAAAATTAGGACTGAAGCGATCCAGGCGGATTGGAGCACAACTGTTTGGAGGCGTTAGATGAGATAACAGAGGAATGAGTTTCGTCACCTGCAGGTATTCTTCAATATCTTCATATGGGAAACCATATAGCACATTCCATTCCACTCCCATATCCAATTCTTTACACCATTTTAATAACTGGATATTTTGCAAAGGACTGACTCCTTTACGCATTAACTTGAGCGTTGTCTTGCAAAAGCTTTCAATACCCGGTTGTATACAGGTAATGCCCGATTGCTTTAGTTTTTCCAATTGATCTTTGGTCAGGTTAGCCTTTACCTCATAAAAAAGATTATATGCTGTTCTTTTCCTGACCTCGATAAGTGCGGGAATAAAATCTTTGAAATAGTTGTAATCAAGAATGTTGTCCACCACTGAGATTTCATGGTGTGGATATTTTTTCAGGAGATGCTCAAACTCTTTTAAAGCCCTGGGAGCGGATTTGGTGCGTTGATTCATTGTATCCCCATTCAGGCCACAAAACGTGCAATGATTTTTCATACCCCACCAGCATCCCCTGGAAGTTTCAAAAAGGATCCGTGGAGAGAATTTTTTATGCAGCTTTGTTCGGGATAATTGTTCAAAATAATCGTCATATGTCACAAAAGGCAAATTGTCGATATGCCCAGAAAGTCTTGCATTAGTGGGGGGGCGTGAGAAAAAAATATGCACATTAGATTGTGAAATGACACCCGGATAGTTATCGCAGTCACTGCCTCCCAATATAGACGTTACCAGTTTTGTAAAAGAATCTTCACCTTCTCCTGAGATAACATAATCTACAAAATCAAATTGACGGATTACTTCCACACCCATTACGCCCTCATTGTTCGCTCCCCCGAAACAGATTTTAATGTCCTTATTCTCCAACTTGATCTGTTTCGCTAAAGCCAGAGAGGCCACTTGCTGCTGAAAAACTGATGTGAATCCTACAATAGCCGGCTTTCTGTCCAGAACCATGCGCGAAGCTTCTTTGATAAAGGCGTTAGTCCGGTCTTTTATCTCCATGATCTGCTTAATAAAGCGCTGGTTGATTTTCTTTTTATTATATTTTGTTTTGTTATGTAAAACATTTTTTCCTAAAAGAACCTCTTGTATAAATTCTTCATCCTGGGCCCGCGTTTCGAACAGGTTATGTGAAAAAAGCCATTCCCCTAGCATGTCGTGATTCACAGGAAATCCGCAAGCTATCTTTGAATAGATGGATACACCGGTAACTTCAGCAAAGAGAAGGTTCAGATATAAGATCCCAACATCTATTTTTTTGCAGGCTAAGGACTCCCTGATCAGCGAAAGACCTATAGAAGGAGTAACTACAGGCGCGAAAGGCATATTTATCAACAATACATCATTTCTCATAGCAAAAAGTATTTGTTAGTGCGTGCACCCTACCAATCAGATTGCTCAGTTCCGGTGCGTCAATTGCTGCATCCGTAAGCCTTGAATAAAGGAATGGAATATTCTTTTGCAAATGTTGAATTGCAGTATCTGTTTTTTTCTTCCTCGCACCGGAAACTATATTTTCGGATACCAGGAATAGATTAAAATCATAGAGTACGTTGTAAATGATATAGGCCTGTGTCATTACAGGTAAGGATTTCAGCCGGTTAGTAACTGGCGATTCGATCCTGATCTGTTCATATTCATGCAAGTCAGGCATGTTATAAGCCCACTGCATCCATATTCTTTGATGGATAAGTTCATGAATGAGGGATTCTGCAAAAGCCACCTCATTTGTCTGAAAGGGATTGATAAAAATAGCCCCGAAATATTGCGTTCTTAAATTATAGCTGAATCGTATTGAATCCCCGAAATCTGGTGTCAAAAATACATAGCTGATCGTTTCGAACAGATCATTATATAACCCGGGAGAATACTTTTGAAGGATTGACAGGGAGTTTTCAATAAGCAATTTCATTTCATCAACTGTCCCTTTTGTACTGAAGATAGTTGGATATATATCTTCGGATATGAATCCTGTAAAAGCATTTTTAAGTGGCAAACAAACTGTCAGGATTTGAGTATTATCCATTTTATGAACTAGAAAGTGATTGGTCTCGTTCAACTCAAACTTGTTCTCATGGAAAAAATAGCATTTCTGATAATAAAAAAACCTCGTTGCAAGATGTTTTGTTGTCGCGACAGGCTCGTGTTCAATTCCCAACTGCATTCCAATCAGATTCAATAGATTTTTCTGGGAGGATGTGTCTTTTTGCAGACTGAAATCAACAAGGCATTTAAAAAGTTCAGGGTTTTTCCAAAACCTGGTTTCTGAAGAATGTGTAGTATAATAATCAATCAGATCATTTACCTGTCCTTCTATTTTCTTAGTGACATATCTTTCATGAATACACCTGTGTAGTATATTAGGAAAAAAATCAATGGCCATAGTTTGGATAACTTCAATATTGCTGAAGATATCTTCCTGGTCGAACAAAGACTGGTAGAGTTGATTATATTTATCCATAGACCCCATATCCTGTATTTTCCTGTAAAGAAACTATAGGGTACATTCGGGAAAAAGTTCTCTAAATCGACACAAGGATTTACTGTATCGATAGGCCGATACGTTAAATTAAAATAGACAAAAGATTGCAATGCTTCAGGTCTTGACCTCGAATTAACACAATAACCTAAGCTACTTATGCGGAGCGAAAGGGCAGAGACTAATAATGCTAAGAGTTGTTAGACATTGGTAGAGGATTGTAATTCTCTAAATATAATACTTTTTCCTGATCGTGAAAACTTTTTAATGCTTTTCAGTTTCTGGATAAAGGCGCAGCTTCCTATTCCTTCTACGTTTTTTGTAGCCCGATAGCCCTGTTAATGTCAGCATACCGATCTTGTTTATTCGAAATAAAAGAGATCATTCCGCATCCCGAATGAGGCAATAAGAGTTTATGACCGTTGTTCCTATTCGTGTTGGAAAGCTACTTGTTTATGTAACTAAAAAACACCGTATTTACACCCATGTCGTTGGGTTAAAACACGGTATTTTGGATAAGAATAGGGAAAGATGTCACCTCTGATTGAGGGATTAACTATCCTTCTTCTTCGCTTCCTGGTAAGGTTGGTTAATAAGCGTATTGGGCTTTAAGTACACGTAATTCTTTTGAAAGTCAAGAATGGTATTGAACCTTTTCAATACCTCATTGCCCAATATATGCGTTTTAAACCTGGCCGGATTGGCGGTTGCCAGCAGTTGTACAGGAATATTTAACAGCACCTCTTTCCCAAGATTCAGCCTTTCATTATTCACTGTAAGTACAGGCACTTCCTTACCCTGCCCGTTTTTCAGAATCACTTTTTTAATCACTTCCAGGTCTTTCGGGTAATTTTGCTCCTGCATCAGTACGGTATCTAACATAATGGTCCGCTGATAGCCGTTGTCAAACAGGAAACGGTTCCTGTACTTCTTATCTTTTACCTGTAGCTCTGCCTGTATGCAAAACAATGTATGGGTGTATTCTATATCGAACCGGGAATACTGCTTGTCTATCTTAGACAGCCTGGAATGCACAATGAAAATGTTTTTATCATAATCTATTTCAACAATCTTCCCGTCAAACAGGTCCCAGCCAAACCGTCCGTCTGTGCCCTGCCCGGATAACACAACCGGGTAAACGGGCAGGCTGTCCCAGGTCAGGTTCCCGATCTGTAAAGTCTTGTCAGCTTTTAAACTTTGTGATAGTGATACATGCGTTTTATTTTTGATCGCATCTTCGGTCAATAGCAGGCCGGTTGTTCCTGAATCAAACTTCAGGTCCAGGGTATCTACCTTGTTGAGGATGGCCTTGACCTTTATGTTATTGAATTCGGTTAATGTAAAGGGAATGGTGTCGTGGGTTTCTGGTCTTTGTTGGGAGTAATCTTTGATGGACTGGCTTTCAATCCTTGTATAGCAGGTGTCTTTGCCATTCAGTAATACGATAAAATCAACCTGTTCGCCTTGTTTTATCTTTACTTTGATAGAATCTATATCAGTATAAAACTTAATCCATTTGGCTTTCACGCTTTTGGTGACCGTGTAAACGTCGGGATTGGTTTCCGGATTTAGATGCCAGTTGCGCCGGTCATCTTCACCTTCAATAATAAACGCTTTGGGAGAGTTGGCTTTAATTACCGGCAGGCGTTTTTGAGCAACTACAAAAGACGGCGCCAGGAGAATACATAGGAATAAATATTTCATCTCTGTCTTCTTATAATAAAAAACCCGGATGCATGCAGAGCAGCGGCAAACCGGGAATAACAGTACAAATGTAAGTTGCGGTCGGATAATTAGCAAGGCATTCATAAGGCCCACTAACCACTCACCATTTACCACTCGCCATTCACAACCCCCTCTTCCCATCTGCCCAATACGCATCGGTGCGTATCTGGCTTGCTTCCACGCCTTTTTGCAACAGGTATTTCCTGAACCGGCTGATGGACAATGCCCGGCCGGCCAGGTAAAAGGTGGCCCGTTGCCAGGTGTTCCAGCAATCGGGGTGCATGTCTTCCATCCAGCTAATGGCATTGACGGCCGGCGCTTCCGGCGATGCATGCACATAGTCAATCATAATCTTTAATGTGTTCAACGCCACAGCATGTTGCGGATGCAGCTCCAATACCCCGAAATATTCATGACTGCAGGCGAGGGCCGTGGTCTTGTACCAGTTGAACAAGCCGATGGCCGTTTCATCGCCAAAGAAAAAATGATGCTTACCCTGTTCATTGTACTTCAACTTACCTTGTCCGGCCCTGAACCTTACTTCCTGGCCTATTTGTAAATTTGTGGCCCACTGACTGCCCGGACCCTTGCCATGCAGGTAAAAAAGTACGGTACACAGGCCCTGCTGTTTATTAAAAGAGGAGAGGGTATAATGGCGGAAACTCGTATCATCCACCCTGAACTGGACGATCTTTCCGGGTAGGAAATCCTCATCATCAAAATCACCTTTGAAAGTGATCAGTTTCAGCTCGTCTGACAGCATGGTGGTATCGGACACAACAGCCTGGCGCAGCCAGGGACTGGCTACAGCGATCATGGTATCGGCCAGCCATTTGGGGACTTGAGGCATGGTATAAGGAATTTATCAACAGATGGTTAACTTTACAAAACTATAAACCTTCCGGATCGTTATTGTTATACCAAACGGAGAAAGGTTTACACCAAACGGATTTTATGCAGATCAGTATTAACTACGGCGCCGGCGAAAGATTTGTCATGTCTGATCACTTTTATCGTGACAATATCGGGCGGCCATTGGTAACGGAAAAAAGGGACATATTCAGCTTTCCTTTTGGAGATGCGGAGCTGGTGAGGCTTGCCTTTGCAGGTGTCTATATCGTATATGGTGATATGCAGCTATATGAATCCCGGCGGCTGCAGTTTGAAATGACTGACCATGATGACCTGGTGGAAATGCATTTCACCTTATCGGGCTCCGGTAGTATGTCGGATGATATATATGGTGGTCAATACCATTTTAAGGAAAATGAGCACAACATGCATTACATGCCCCGGTTCATAGGAACGGGCGACTATCAACTGCATCAACGGTATAAGTTTTTTGAAGTACACTTTGCTACGCCGTTCTTCCTGGAGCTGGCGCAGTCGGGCAGTCCGGGATTAAGAAAATTTGCTGAGCTGATAGGCAGCGGTAAGGTCACCGTACTCAGCCAGCAGAACCTGCCGATGTCATTTGCCATGCACCAGTGTATTTACGATATCATGAACTGTGGTGTGGAAGGCGGGTTGAAATTGTTATTCCTCCAGTCCAAATGCGTTGAACTATTGGCTTTACAGGCCCAGATGTATGAAGAGGCGGCTTCAAAGTCTTCCAGGTGCCTCAGCACTTCCGGTCATGATAAAGAAAGTATCTTATATGCGAAAGAGTACCTCATACAACATGCTTTGCAGCCGCCCTCGCTCACAGAACTGGCAAAATTGGCGGGCATTAATGAGTTCAAGCTCAAACAGGGATTTAAGCAGGTATTCAACAATACAGTATTTGGCTACCTGAGCGACTATAAGCTCAACCAGGCGCGGGAACTACTACTGCGCGGCGATACAGCCATTAAGGAAGTGGCCGACAATTTAGGCTACTCTTCTGTACAACACTTTAGCAATGCCTTTCGCAAAAAGTTCGGTGTTCCGCCAGGCAAAGTACGGAAGTAAATGATATTGAGGGGACTTCTAAAGTATTGTATATTAGTATGTTTTGAGGTTTAGGGAAAATAAGGTAAATTTGATTTTACATCATGGTTGTAATGAAAATGGTATAATCGCTAATGCGAAAAGAACTCTGCTAATGTTTATTAAATCAGCGTATTATGTACGGCGAAGCAAAAAAATTACATCTGATAGAAGAAATTCTCAAAATTGAGAATGAGGCAGTGTTGGAAGCGGTAGAAGCCGTGATCAGCAAAAGCAAGCTGCATGCAGTAGGGCGCAGGAGTTTTAAGGATTTTGCAGGTACGATGAGTGATGAAGATGCCAACGAACTGGAGAAAATCATTGAAGAAGGTTGCGAACAAATACATCCCGATGATTGGAAATAAATGCTTGCTGGATACCAGTGTGATAATCCATTCTTTTAAAAGCAAAAACATTGTAGGAGAACGATTAGACGCGATGGTAGAAATATATGTTCCTGTATTTGTTGTCGGTGAGCTGTATTATGGGGCATATAAGAACAGATAATCATTTTACTGAAATAGAGAATCTCAGTTTAGTGAGCTAATAACTACTGACCTAAGAGCCATCATCGTTTCGCTGTTTATACTATTCATACCCATATTTCTTCAAAAACGCGGCCCGTAGCGCTGCAATCTTTTGGGTAAAGCGCCTGTCGAACCAGATGGCATGACCAGCTCCTTCCAGCGTTTGAAATTCTACCTCATTGCCGGCTTCTTTGGAAGCGGTGGCAAAGGCTTTGGCGGTTGAATAAGGAACACTCTGATCATGGGTGCCATGAATGAGCAGCATAGGTGGCAATCCCTTTTTCACTAAGTGTACCGGTGATATCTCCTTCACCGTATTTTTATCTTTTAAATCTTTGGATACCCAGGCGGTATTTTCATCCTGCATGAAATCATATACACCCGCATTTACCATCAGCAGGTTGGGCGTAGGACTATAATGCAGATCGTCGGTACTTTCATTCCACTTGTCAGCCAGGGCAGTGGCCAGGATCAAATGCCCGCCCGCAGAATTTCCCGTCACTACAATTTTATGGGTATCTATATTATATTCCTGTGCATGTTTACGCAGCCAGCGTATGGCGCTGCGCGCATCCTTCACCGCTTCAAATGGCGTAGTGCCCTGCCGGTCGGCCAGGCGATATTCCACGGAAGCAGCCACCCAGCCTTTCTTTGCATAGGCTGCACAGTTATAGAAGGCCCATTCGGGACTTCCGTTAGTCCAGCTACCACCACTGAAATAAACGATCACGGGTCTTTGGGTAGCTGCCGCGCTATCGGGCAAAAACAGGTGTATGTCCAGGTCAAAACCGTTCACCGTTTTATAGGTTTTTATCAGGTGATTTTCCCGTTCCTTTTTAGCCTCGGTATACAAGGCAATGATCTTTCTTTTGTAGGCAGTATCACGACAGGATGCCCTGAAGGAGCGGATCACATTTTCCAGGGTTTTCGCTCCCAGGTTCTCTATATGATTATTCAGGTAATCATATTGCCAGAAGTCGCGGCAGGTCTGATTCGTGAAATAGACAGGTATTATTTTCAGTGTACTGTTGAGCCTTTGATTGTCCATCCTCTTGTAAACACTTTTCCTGAGTTCGGCAGTAGCCGCATGCTGTAGAAAACCTCTTACATAAGCTTTAAGGTCTTCGCTGTTCAACAATGCAGGATGATTAAAGTAGGATAAGTTGGCATCCAGCCTGTTTTGTGTGGAAAGCGACAACTTCCCTTTTTTTCCGGTAGCTATTTCATGAAAATAAGGATAGTCCAGCAGGAGCTTATCAAAGAAGAAATGGATACCAGTTTGTTCTGCGGCAATAAACGTGGTGTCTGCGTTATTGCTTTGGATCTTATACCTGTCCAGCCCGGTTTGAAAAGTGCTCCTTAATGAATCAATGGTGGCAACAAAAGCTTTTTCAGGCAGCGCGTATAGCTGGTTCCTGTTGGGATAAAAGTAGCCAGCAAAACTCCTGCTTGCTATTTTTTGCCCGGCCTGGTATTGCTGACGCAGCGTGTCTGTAGGCGGCGCCAGTTGCGCTATACTGCCAAAAGAAGCTAGGGTAAGCAATGAATAGAGCCAGTTGATTTTTCTCATGTTAAGGTGCTATGGGGGTTAAAACAGGTTGTAAGGGCAGGGAGTTGGCTAAAGATAAAGGAGTATCTCATAACCTGCAACAAAGCCTGAAAAAGAAGCGATTATATCACGGTGGATGCTAATATAATCCTGGCCGGATGGTAGCGATACTGCCCAAAACAGCTTCCATAATTGCACTGGAATGCCCTGCAACTTGCACTGGGATAGTAGTCCCGGTGCAAGTTGCAATATATGCGGGTGCATACCAGGAATAGATAACTAATACTGAATCAATAGAGTAGGAGGGCTATTGAGGGCAATTCGGTAAGTGTTCAGTGCAATTATTATATGGAAACGCTCTCAGAAAGATTGATTTTCAATATCATAAAGAAAGTTATAGCGTGATAAGTCTCATTTTCCCTGCATCCCGTATATAGATTCGGAAGAGTGATTTTACCATAATACCTCACTAACCATGCCTACAAGAAAGACCACCAGCCTGACCAAAAAACGGGTTGAGCAGGAGCAGGCTTTTGAACGTACCCGGGAAAATATGTCGGAATTTGGGCGGGCAGGTACTGCCAACCGGTTGCTTCGTTCTGCTTTAAAACCAATATTAGTTAAGGTAGCCGATCGTTATGTTTCGGGCAGGTTAACAAAGCGGATGATGTGTATTATACAAAGCGACCCGGTAAATGGCAGGGGTGAACGCATCATTACCGCTCAGGCATTGTCCATGCTGGAAGGGTTTAATTTCAACCGTAACAAATCACTGAACGATACCCTGTATGCCACTTACCATATTAACTACGACCGCGCAACGGGGCTTGCGACAATACAGATCCCTTTTTTTAACGCTACTGCAATGGTGGATGCTGTAGCATATACCGGCTCTTACGGCTTCATCGCCTGTGCACTTGCAATAGATTTTACCCACCAGCAGGTTGAATATGCCCACCAGCAAACCGATATCATTGCAGTTAATGATACTACCACAAAGTCCATTCACATTTCCTTGTCGCTGCCTGCCGGCAATGTTCATCCTGTAATTATTACATTGGGAGTTGAATTCTATGACCTGGATGATGATCACAAGCATGTAATCATAGATAAAGCGTCTAATGCCATGGCTGTTGTGAAAGTGTTGACGGGATAGCTATAGGTTGATGGTGGGTTATTCTGATTAGCTAACGACAAGCAACAATTTATTTGGGCAGTATGAACTATGAAAGATACACAGAATTGGAGATATCATCGGATGCTTTGGAGTATAAATTTATCAGCAGAGGCCCTAAGGGTGATATACCCAAAATTATTCAATTCAAGGCTACCTATATTCCCAATATGTACAACCTGGCTTTTGGAGATCTATCCCATGATGGTTCTATTGATGACTTGGTTGTTAATAACAACAAGGATAGAAATAAGATACTGGCTACCGTAACGTCAGCAGTATATGAGTTTACCAGCAAATTTCCTGAAAATGGGGTATTCTTTACTGGCAGCACTCCCGAAAGAACAAGGCTTTACCGGATGGCCATAGCCCTCAATTACGGGGAATTAGTAGCTGATTTTGAAATATTTGGAATAATAAGGGACATGAATACCTTTTTAGATGTTCCCTTTGAGAAAGGTGTAGATTACTTTGGCTTTTTGATAAAGCGAAAAAATGCTAAATTTGAGAAATGAAAAAGAAAAAGACACTAAAAGGTGCTAAGGATTTTGGAGTAAAGCTGAAGGTTAACAAAGACCTCGACAAGCTTTCCGGAGAAAATCTTTTTCCGGAAAAGTTGGAGCAGGCCAATAAAATTCTGTCCAATACGAAGTTTAGATATGTAAAGTAGATCCTACAATAAAATATTAGCAAAGCTACCTTTAAGAGGTAGCTTTTTTTATTACTACCAGTTGCGCTAATAAAACCTGCCGAAAAATCATAGTTCTCTTACAATTCCCTGTTAACTACAAGCGATAGAGTAAGGTGTGTTCTCATTTCAAACGTTTGCACTTCCTGCAAACGCCGACAAACGTTTGCGCACAGCTCTTTTCGTGCAAACGCTTGCGCGTTGTTTTGCAAGGACAGTTGGTTATGTTTGGTATACAATCTCCCGCACGCGTAGCAGATCTCCCTTTGAAAATGACTATTGCATCATTCATAAATTCAAAAATCATTTTACTATGAAATGGAGAACTACCTTATTCGCCATCGGCTTCCTGCTGGCCTTTATAGGGGCCGGTGCGCAAACACCCAATGAGTATTACGTAGATGGATCACTCACGACTAATGGAAATGGTACGGCCGTCAGTCCCTGGAACAGGATATGGTATGCTATTAACCGTAGTCCGCGCGATACGACCAAAGACGCCATTGTATACATCAAGCGGGGCACCTATGAAATTGACTCCACTGATTTTCTCACACAGCTCTATATCGGCAGCGCCAATGGTGGCGGAGGCGGCAAATACCTCACTCTCCGGACTTATGCCGGCGATGAAGGGAAAGTGATCATAGACGGAAAAAAGCTGGCTACTACTTCTTTCTATCCCAACATGCTGGTGATAAGCGGCGCTTCCTATGTGCGGCTGCAAAACCTCGTTTTCAGGAACCTCAAAAATACCAGTGGCTATGTGGTCAATGTACAGAACGCTCAAAACATAGAGATCAAAAATTGTGCCTTCGATACCCTGCAGTGGACCACCACCAGCGCTGAACATGGTTATCCCACTGTCAATAACAACAGCTACTTTATACATCCCATTTACCTGGCGAATAGTTCAACGGTAACCATACAGGCCGATACCTTGCGTAACTCCGCCATTGGCTGGGGCGACCTGTTGCGTGATGCAGGCGGTAATACAGGTATTTCCATCAGCACGCTGGTCACTACCAACAATACAGGTGTAGCCTCCAATTATTACGTGGCATTAACCGGTAATGATACCACCGGCAGCGGTTCTCTTACCCAACCCTGGCGTACGATAAAAAGGGCCATTGACCTCGCCGGCATCAATTATACGTACGTGCCGTCACAACTCATCAATGCGCCCGTTACCATTCATCTGCGGGCCGGTACGCACAAGCCGGCGGGTACCGGGCTGTTTATCGGGTCTAATCGCGGTGTTAATGGCCAATGGTTTACCATCAGGAACTATCCCGGTGAAAGCCCGGTGGTAGATGGTAGTGATATTACGGCGAAGTTTGCTGCTTTGCTTTCCCTGTCAGATACTAAGTATATCCACATTGAAGGATTGAAGCTCACTAAGATGACCAATGATTCTGCCTTACAGAATGCAGCGCCGTCTGTAGGAATAAAAGATACCCGTTTCGGGATCATCGTAAGTGGTAAATCGTCCAACATTGTTATTAAGAAGAATGAAATATATGACATGGCGTGGACCAGGAACCTTACTAAACAGAAGATCCCTGCAGCTACCGACAACCTCAATCCGCTCGTGGTCCTGGGCACCACCGATACGGCCGTCAGGAATGTGGTCATTGACAGTAACCTGGTGCACGATAATGTGCCGGGTTATAGTGAAGCGGTCACCATCAATGGGAATGTGGATTCCTTTGCCGTGACCAATAATGAAGTGTACGACAATGCCAATATAGGCATCGTAGCCGCAGGCCATTACCAATGGATTGTGGATGATGCGGGCTTTTCGGTAACTGCCCCCAACAACTATTCAAAGAACGGCTATATCAGGAGCAATACCGTGTACAGGAATATTTCACCCATTGCTATCTCGGCAGGTATTTACCTCGATGGTTCCAGCAATGTGACCGTGGAAGACAATGAATCGTATAAGAATGGTGTTGGCTTATCGGTGGGTAATGAACAATCCAACAGCACCAGCGGCGGCCACCTCATACAAAATAATGTATTCAGGGATAACCTGGGCGCCGGCATGTATTATGGCAGTACTAACTCCACCTCCATGGTGCAGAACTGTGTCGCCAAATGGAATACCCTGCGGAATAACTATATCCTCGATTCTGTGCTGCGGGCAAGGGCCAATAACCAATATGGTATTACCAATGCCAGCCAGCGGTACACAGAACTGAATGTATACAGGCTGCAGAACAGCACCTTTGAAGAAAATACCATCGAGTCGCTGTCCAACATCGTGCTGGGCTTTTACCTCACGCAGTCCGGACTTACCTTCCGGTACAATGAATACTATGTGATCAGTGAAGATGCCTGCCAGGCCATTTTTGTAAGGGATAACAATAATGATGGCGGCATTGTAACACCCACCGATGATATCTTCACTACCTTCCATCAATACGGATTGCAAACCGGTTACGACCATACATCCAGTTGCGAGGGGCAAAATTATAGTGCTACAGGCTGTGGTACTTCCGGACTGGGAGGCAGTAACATGGTGACCGGGATAGTGGAAGCGGAAATGTTACAGAAAATAGCCGTATATCCTAATCCTGTTGTCAACAACCTCACAGTGCGCATTGGTATGAAGGGAAAGGGGACCGTGAAACTGGAGTTGTTTGACATAGCCGGCAGGTTATTACTCACCCGGCAGCAACAACTGGCGGCTGGTAATTATACCCTGGGATGGGATAACATCAGGCAGCAGGGAGTGACTACAGGTGTATACCTGTTGAAAGTGAGCATGCCCACTGAACGGAAAATAATCAGGTTGCTGGTGCAGTAGGTTAAGGTGGGTCGCCCTGCCGGGCTGCTTTTGTAGCGCTGTAGGGCGGCTCACCTTAATGGATATTATTTCTTTTCATGTATGATCAACTGTGAATCCAGGATGATCTTATAATAAGTCATATTCCCGGCTTCATTGTCATTTTTGGCCAATAACTCCAATAATATCTCGGTTGCTTTTTGTCCCTGCAGATAAGGGAACTGCTCTACAGATGCCTGGGGAGGATACGCCGTATAGTTGCTGATGGGCAGGTTGGCATAGCTGACAAAACAAAGGTCCTTGTTGATCTTTCTTTTATGCTTCATGGCGCATTGTACCGCATCCATGGCAACGTAATCATTGAAGGCAACGATCGCTGTCGGTTTTCTTTTGGAGTTCAATAATTCTTCCGTAGCACGGTAAGTACTTTCGGCGGTCAGGTCGGTGTTGACGATCAGGGAAGGGTCAAACTTTAAACGGCTTTTGGACATCGCTTCCCGGTAACCCTGCTTACGTTCCTCACTGGCAAATAGCTTTTCTGGCCCATTGATCATACCTATCACCCGGTGCCCTTGTTTGAACAGGTAATTAATGGCCTGGATGGTACCCGATGCCATATTGCAGGCAACATAATGGATATTGGGCATATTGGGTATCCGGTCGAAAAACACTACCGGGATATTGTATTTCTTGAGTGCTTCAAAATGCTCATAGTTGTTCGTGTTCTTGGAAATAGAAACGACCAGGCCGTCCACCCGGTGATTCTTCATCGTCTCCACGATCTTCTGTTCCCGTTTTTCATCGTCATGGCTTTGGCCAAGCAGCACTGTATAATTATTCTTCTCTGCCACATCTTCAATGCCGCTGATGGAAGCAGAAAAGAACATCTCGGAAAGCTCCGGCAATATGACGCCGATGGTATAGGTTTTTCTTTGCTGGAAAAACAGCGCCGTTTGGTTGGGTTCATAATTGAGTTGCCTGGCCAGCTCCTGCACCCTTGTCCTGGTGCGGAGGCCAATGGCCGGGTGGCCATTCAGGGCGCGCGAAACAGTAGAGGCGGATATGTTCAATTGTTTCGCGATCTCTTTGATCGTAGGCAGTTTGGCAGACATTCAACTAAATTTTTCAAAAGGTAGAAATTTTTAATCAAACCCCTTGCTTTCTATTCAAACGTTTGCATAAAGGGAAAGTAAGGTGCTCATCAATGCAGGTATTTTTCTTTTGAGAAAAATAGAGCAATTTAGGATAACCATTAAACGGTGCTATCCATGACTGCCACTACCAGTACAACCCCTCCAACACAACCCTTGTCCACACGTCTCGTATCGCTGGATACCATGCGCGGGCTCATCATGATCCTGCTGGCGGCAGAAAGCTGCCGGTTGTATGAATCCCTGCACCACCTGGCTGCACCGGGTTTTGCTGCCGGCATGGTAGAGCAGTTCTTTCACCACCCCTGGCATGGCTTGCGCGCCTGGGACCTGGTACAGCCGGCTTTTATGACCATGGCCGGCACTGCCCTTTATATATCTTATTATTATAAGCGGCAACGCGGGATAGCCTGGCAGCAACAGTCAACCCACATCCTGCTTCGTTGCGCCAAACTTTTTGTACTGGGTACAGCCCTCCATTGTGTATATGCCGGTAAGTTGGTGTGGGAATTGTGGAATGTGCTGACCCAGCTTGCTTTCACTACCCTGATTGCCTGGGTGATCATCAACGGGTCCTATACTTTTCAACTGATCATCTCCCTATTGTTGTTATTGCTTACAGAGTTCCTGTACCGTAGGGTATTAATGCCGGGGTTTGATCAGCCATTTACAGAGCACAAAAACTTTGGCGCCTGGTTCGACACGCTGGTGATGGGAAAGATCAATACCGATGGATGGGTGGCCATCAACATTATTCCTACGGCAGCGCATACGATATGGGGGGTGTTGGCGGGCAAGCTACTGGTACAGGAGGCGCCAGCCGCCAGGAAGATAAAGGCCTTGTTATGGGCAGGTGGCGCGGGGCTGATCATCGGCTATGGATTGGACATCAGTAATATTACGCCCATTATAAAACGCATCAGTACTACTGCTTTTATATTTGTTTCCGGTGGTTGGGTATTGCTGATCCTGGCTTTCTTGTACTGGCTGGTGGATGTAAGGCAGGTGAAGCGGTATGCGTGGATATTTACAGTAGTAGGCATGAATGCCATTTTCATTTACCTGTTCTTTGAAACAGTAGGCCATCAATGGCTGAATGGAACAATAGCGGTATTTGTACAGGGAGGCGCCGGCCTTATCGGTGTTACACCGGCATGGCAGGAAGTACTGAGTGCATCGGCAACATTGTATGTAGAATGGTATATCTGTTACTGGCTTTATAAAAAGAAAATATTCTTTAAACTGTAAAAAGTACAATAAAACTACGGGTAAGAGTAATGATGTGAAAATAGTGCAAACGCTTGCATAACGAAAGGCAGTACAGATAAGGGGTTCAACATTTTGTTTTGATAGCAGAAAGCATGAAATTAGGATAACGAATTTACACAAAACCCAAACTATCTACTGCTATGTTGCCCGCGAAAAAGAACCTGCTACTACTTTTACTTTTATCAGTCGGCATGCTTGTGCACGCACAGGAGCGTACCGTGACCGGTAAAGTAATTGCTGCAAAAACAGGGGAGGCGTTGCCCAATGTTACCATCAACATTCCATCGCTTTCCAAAGTGATCACGGCCGATAAAGAGGGCGTGTTCACCATCACGCTTCCTCCTAAAAGAGTATTGGTCACCATCAGTTCCTCCGGCTATGTAACGAAAGAGTGGCCCATCGAAGCCGGGGACAACCAGGTAGTGCTGGAGCTGGAAGCAGATCCCCGGAAACTGGATGAAGTGGTGATCGTGGGATACAGTGATAAAAAGAGGGGAGAACTGACCAGCGCTGTCACTGTGGTGGATGCAAAGAAGCTCAAAGATGTAACCGCCAATAACATCGGCACTATGCTACAGGGCAAGGTAGCCGGCCTGCAGGTGGTGAGCAGTTCCGGTGTGCCGGGCGCTACCCCTGAAATAAGGTTGCGGGGCGTTTCTTCTGTCAATGCCTCCCAGTCGCCTTTATTTGTGGTAGACGGTATCATTGGTGGCAATTACGATCCCAATGATGTGGAAAGCGTGACCGTGCTGAAAGACGCCGGCGCTACCGCCATGTATGGTTCGCAGGCCAATGGTGGTGTCATCATCATTACTACCAAAAGGGCCAAAGCAGGCAAAACACGGTATGAAGCAAAGATCACTACTGGTTTCCGGACACCCGATTTTGGTGAAATGGACATGATGAATGGAAGGGAACTGTACAATTACCAGAAAGAGCTGTACCGTGACTATATTCCTACCGACACCGGCAACTCCTATAAGATTGACATCCTGAAGTTCTACAACGAACGGCCGCTGTCGCTGCGTGACCAGGACCACAACTGGCTCACCACTATCTTTAAGCCTGCCTTCATGCAGAACTATTACTTCTCGGTGTCGGGTAAAACAGAAAAGAATGATTACTACGTAGGCGTGTCTTATTACAATGAAGAGGGTACCTTCATGAACACCCGGTTCCAGCGCCTCAACCTCCGGGGTAATTCCACGCTGCGACTGAGTAAAAGCATCAGTCTTACCAATAATATCAACCTTAGCGCAGCCAATGGCAAGGGCTACGATTACAACGATATCTATTTTGCTTATTTAAACCTGCCATGGGATAATCCGTACGACAGTACCGGTAATCCTTTGTATGTGGATGGCAATTCCACTTTTAAATGGTGGTCGAGGGACAAAATAAACCCGGTGCACACCATCAACAACAGCAAACATCCTTACAAGGGTTTTGATGTGAATTATGATATGGCGTTAAACATCGCCATTACCAAATGGCTGAGCTTTTCCAGCAGCAACCGGCTGGCGGCAAGCTATAACAAGGCCACCAATTATTTTTCTCCGGCTGTGGCAGGCACTTACCACAATACCGGTTTCCTGGAAGAGAGCAGTGTGCTGAGCTACGGGATTGTTTCCAATAACCTCCTGAAGTTTAATTTCAGTATGGGCGATCATAGCCTGAGCGGCCTGGCAGGGGTGGCCTTTGAAAACAGTAAAACGGAACTGCAGGGCGGTTCGGGAAGGGGTTTGCCCTTTGGCTTAAATGTATTGAATGTGGTGTCCAATAATATCCGGGTAACAGGTTCTAATAGTGAAACTTCCATTCAATCTGTCATTTCACAGGTGAACTATGGGTATAAGAACAGGTATTTTGTTACCGGTTCCCTCCGGGTGGATGGTTCCTCCAACTTCCCGGAATCCAACAGGTATGCTACCTTCCCTTCCATATCAGCAGCCTGGCTGGCCAGTAATGAATCCTTCTTCCGTTCAGCCATCATCGACAACCTGAAACTGCGCGCCAGTTATGGTGTCACTGGTACCCAGGATATCGGCTCCTCCCGTTATCTTGGGCTGTATTCCTTATCCACCCAATACAATGGGCAGGCAGCCGCTACACCCTTGCAGTTGCCCAGTTCCAACCTCACCTGGGAAAGCAAGCACCAGTTGAATGCAGGGTTGGATATCAGCTTTTACAAACGGGTGTCTTTAAGCATTGATGTGTACCGGAATATTACGAAAAACCTGTTGTTGCAGGTATCGCAACCGCTTTCCGTAGGCTTTGAGCAACGCTGGGACAATGCCGGCGAGATCGAAAACAAAGGCATCGAGCTCACCCTGAATACCATCAATATCCAACGAAGGGATTTTGAATGGACTACTGATTTCAGTATTAATTTCAACAGTAATAAATTACGCAACCTGCCGGGCCCCATTATCAGAACAGGCTCATGGGCCATTTCACAGATCTACCGGAACGGAGGTAACCTGTATGAATTCTACCTGCCCAAATGGGCGGGTGTGGACAAGCAAACAGGCGCGCCATTGTGGGAGAAGCAGACCCTGGATGCGCAGGGTAACGTGACCAAAACAGAACTTACTTCCGATTATGCCCAGGCTACTTTCCAGGAATTAGGATCAGCGCTTCCCAAATTCCAGGGCGGTATCACCAACCAATGGCGGTACAGGAACTTTTCATTGGGCGTAAACATGTATTTCCTTGCTGGTAATAAAGTGTTCAGCAACAACCTGCGTTTTTTGATGAACGACGGCAGTGAGCCCTATATGAACCAGGCAGTATTGCCGGATGGCTATAGTATATGGGCCAAGCCCGGCGACAATGCCACCAATCCCAGTCCGCAAAACGCCGCCAATTCCACGCAAACTTCCAGTCGCTACCTTAAAGACGGCAACTTTCTTTCTATAAGAAATGTCACGCTGTCTTACTCGCTGCCGGCTGTGCTTGTGCAAAAGTGGAAGCTGAGTAATGTAACCATTTCGCTTACGGCCGATAATGTGTACACTTTTACCAGGTTCTTTGGACAGGACCCGCAAACCACGATAACGCCCGGTGTGTATGCCACACCCGGTGTGTCGGACTTTAAGTACCCCAATAACCGCCAGTTCCTGTTCAACATTAACCTAGGATTTTAAAACGATCAGCAATGAAGAAAATCATCATACCCGTTTTCATAAGCCTGTTTTTGGCGGGCTGCGTCAGGGAAATAACACCCAGCGATGCGATTGACACCAATACACTGGTGCAAACCAAAGAGGGATTAACCAATGCGGTAAACGGCGCCTATGCCTTGTTTAAAGACCATGTTCCGTTTAATGGCACCTCAGACGACAACCTGATGTACCTGCGTCAATACTTCCAGTTGGCTGATTTTGCCAGTGATGATATTGTATGCGGCCAGATGACTACCGATCCGTTCATGAACAGCTTCTCCCTGAACCATTCACCTGCTCAAACCAATACCCGCTATTTCTGGTATATCTCTTACAAGATCATCAATGATGCCAATACGGTGATAGAAGCAGCAGCCAAAAATGCCAATCCAGATGCGTCCATTAAGCAATTGATCGGGGAATGTTATTTCCTCCGGGCCTTTGCCCATTTTAACCTGGTACGTTTTTTCGCCAAACCTTACACGATAGATCCTACGGCACCCGGCGTTATTATCAGGACTTCCACCAGCGAGCCTTCTTTAAAGGCAAGGGCAACGGTAAAACAAGTGTATGATGCCGTGGTAGCCGATGCGGAGAAAGCAGCATCCCTGATGGAACAACCAAGAGGCGTGCAATATGCTTCCAAAGAAGCAGCCTGGGCCTTATTGTCGAGGGCATACCTGTACATGGCCGATCATCCAAAGACCATTGAGTACAGTGATAAAGTGATCAATTCCGGCAGGTTTGTGCTCACAACTGCCGCCACTTACCCCGCGCTCTTTGCCAATGCACAAACCGGCACGGAAACTATTTTTTGCATTGCCTTCACGGCCCTGGAAGACTATGGCAAGTTTGGCTCCATCGCTTCTATGATCTACTCTGATGGTAATTCCGGCTGGGGAGAAGAGTTTGCATCCCAATCATTGAGAGATACCATGAGTAGCCAGCCTGGTGATGTACGCTCATCGTACATAGTTCCATCGAAAGATGGCGGCGGTGTGGTGCAAAAGAAAAACGGCATTGAAATGTATTATATATCCAAGTTCTCCTTCCAGGGGAATAGCCCCACTTTAAGTTCCCCTATCATGTTCAGGCTGGCGGAAATGTACCTGAACCGGGCAGAGGCAAAAGCTAAATCCAATAATGTGGCCGGTGCGCTGGCAGATGTAGACAGTATTCGCAACAAACGCGGTTTGTCGGGCGCTTTATACAGTGGCGTATTACCGGCGGGCAAAACGGTACTGGAGGTGGTACTGAAGGAAAGAAGGGTAGAGCTGGCATTTGAAGGTCACCGGGTGTTTGATGTATACAGGAATAAGCTGCCACTGAACCGTACTTACTGGGGATACCACCTGCCGGGACTGAGCGAAACGGATATCAACTTGTCGCAGCAACCGGCCGGCTATGCCAACATGGTCATTCCCTATACCAGCAACCGGATCATCTATTACCTGCCGGTTGATGAGGTCAAGACAAATACTTTGTGTACGCAAAACGACTAAAACTACCAGTATGAGATCAGCAAAAGCGATATTATTTTTCACCGTACTATCCGCCGGATGTATGGCCCTGTTGTCATCCTGTAGCAAAGATGCGGTAGAAGAGGGGCCTGATGTTATATTCTCTGTAGCGGTAGACGCCTATACCGTTCAATTTACCAATGCTACTAAGGGCGGGGCTTCCTATAAATGGGATTTTGGTGATGGCGCTACTTCCACGGAAGAAAGCCCGACCCATACCTATCCCGGCAAAGGAAAATTCGTTCCTACCCTGTATGTGACCACTGCCGGCGGAAAAACGGTAGAGGGATCAACAGTGATACGCATATCCAAAAGTTCGGCTGTTAAACTGAATGACAATTCATTGGCCGATTGGGATACGGTGACACACAATGCCTTTGTTTCCGGCCTGTCGGGCGGTATTTTCCGGAAAGGAAAGATGGACTATGATGCAGAGAATATCTACTTCTATTTTGAAATGGCCTCTACTGCGGCCAATGCCGATATCTTTGATTTTTATATTGATGCGGACAACAACAATACGACCGGCCTGATAACCTGGGTGGCTAATGGCAGCGGCAATGATGTACTGCTGGAAGGAGCTATCCTTACCGGATGGTTCGATCTGTTTTACCACAAAGGGGCGCAGAACAGCTTTACATTCGACTACCAGAGTACGACAGATTTCTTCCAGGTAGGCACCGTCCAGGAGTCAGGTGGTATACTGAAGTTTGAAGGTAAACTGGTACGTTCTAAAATAAAATTCCTGACAGGCAAAGGCGTTAAGTTTGGTATTACTGCTACCAAGAACGACTGGAGCGCCATGCTGGGCATTTTCCCCGATCCCGGCACACCGGCCTTCTATCTTGATATGACTGATTAAAAAAAACAGGGCCTTTAAGTAAAAACTTAAAGGCCCTCGCTTATTCTTAACCCGTCAACATAAGCGACTATTTTTGCTTCAGCACATCTGTCGCCTGCCTGTGGATGATGTCTAATACAGCAGGTTTCAGCTTCTTGGATTTGAACAGTTTTTCCATTTCATCCAGGGTAGCTTTGGCTGTTTTTTCATCGCCTTCCAGCAGGTATCCTTTGGCGAGGTGCCGGTATACCCAGTTGAGGGTGATATTGTCAAGACCTTCCTCTTCTTTGGAGGCGCTGATCACTTTACCCAGCCTGCTCTTGGCGGTTGGCAGGTTGCGTTCACGTACAGCCACTTTACCTGATTCTGCATCGGCGGTCTTAAACTTCATCGCCTCATTCACACCCAGTATCATTTCTGCATACAGGCTCAGCGGACTGTTCTTGTACTTCTCGGCCACCAGCTTCATATCATCCATACCTTTCTTCAGGGATTCTGAATCGGAACCCAACAGGTAGAATAATGTTCCGGCATCACTGCTGAAATAAAGATCGGCAATCTCATCCTCAGTAGCCGTTACAGGAGATTTTACACGGATCGTTACTTCTTCTGACTGTATGATGCTGCCATCTTTATACTGGTAAGCAGCCTTGATACGGTAGAATCCGGGCTGGTCGAAATAGAAACCTTCCTTGCCATAACCAATATAAGCGCTGGCATAGACGGTATTGTCGTCCTTTGTCAGGTTTACTTCTTTCGGTATTACGCAATTGTGCGCTATGGGTTCATATACCACTGCTTTGCCATTGGGTTTCAGGATGCCAATGCGTACCTGGTCGTACTTGGGATGCAGGTTGGCATTGACGGTCTGCCCGTTCAGGTGCATGCAGCGTAATTTTATTTCTGTTACTACCGGCTCGCCCAGGTTGAATGTTTTCTTAACAGGCGCCAGTTCCAGTTGCAGGCTGCTGTTATTCTCCAGCATTTCCTGGCTGAAGATGGCCAGCTCATCAGCATGTTCCAGGCCTGCACCTGAGGCCCAGTCTGAACCGCCCATGATCACATTGGTGCGGAAACCATGACGCATATGCATCAGTTCACCGGTATCAAAGCGGAAATTAAAGTTGTTCCAGTAGGAGCCCAGGCCGTTGCGCTGGTCATACCGCCAGTCGTAATTCATCCAGCTCAGGCTATCCGGGCGGGCCTTATCCCAGGAATGCAGGAGGTTGAAAGCGTGGCCCAGTTCATGTACATACGTGTACAATAAATGGCGGTCATAATCGGCTGCTGTAGGATGAAAGTTTCTAACGGTATCCTGGAATATGGCGCAACCCTGGCGATGCGGCTTGCTGCCAAGATAATCAAACATGATCCCCAGCAGGTTATTGCTGGTGGCCCTTCTGGCGGCAAACAGCCATACTGCCCATTGCGGGAGGTTGCTGAAGCGGCTGAAGTGCCTTACCATGGAAGCATGCATTTCGGTTTCTGTCCAGCGGGCGTCTGCGCCGCCTTCGGCCGAAGTAATGGAGTTGTTGCTGCCTGTCATCACCATATTGATGCCGGCTTCGCCATAGGCTTTCACGGTATTCAGTATCCGGTGAGGGGCTGGTGAGGGAAGGGTGGAGGTATTGTAATCTCCTGCCAGTGCAGTGCCGGTTTCAAAATCGGTTTCCAGCAACACAGTCCTGAAATAAGAACTTTGGAAATTGCAGGTATAAATAGCGCCCTGTGTGAGGTTCTGGAAGAAGGTGACTGTGGCGGGTGCTGCAGGTGAAGTGATATAGTTGCGGTTGATCTCAATGCGTACCCGGTTGGCCCAGAGAGCAACAGTACCCGTAATGCCGCCTACGATCGTTACCTTGGTGGAGGTGTAGGTAATCACCGGCGCCACCAGGCGGAAGGAACCAAAATAATTGATCACAGCGCCGATGCTGAAGAAATCATAGCTGGCTGTATTCAAAGCACCGGTCCGGTCCACATCCACCCGAAGGTCCAGGCGAAAGGAGCCGGTAATGCCTGAATAACTGCCGCTTACCTGCCTGCGCAGCAGCAAAGGCGTAACTGGTATAAAATCAGCTTCGGGAGGGGCCATGGCGTCTACCCGTTCTTCGGGATACACAATGTCATCCGGGGGGGCGGTCAGCGTGGGCTCCTTGGTTTTAGCGAGTGCTCCTTCCGGTGTAATCTCAATCTTTTCAGCAACACCCTGATGGCCATTGCCTTTGGTGCGAGTGATTTTGCCAGGCTGAAATTCCGGAGCATGGCCCAGGTCACTGCCTGTTTCTTGTAAAGAGGGATCTTTTAATGACATACATACGTGTTTAATGTCCCGGAGAGGGACAGGTTAAAGAATAGAAATAACAATAGATGCTACTTCGATACAGAGCTTTAATGGACGTGTGTCAGGCAGGGAATATGTAATTACAAGGGTAAGGAAAGAAACACTACTACGGCAGGGGAGAAATACACTAAAAGGAAAGGTAAAACCAAAAAGAAAGAGATCCGTTGCTACTAATTGTGGCCAAACTGAGATGGAACCTGTTTTAGCAGGTCATCGTTTTAATAAGGACGGTAAAGCTACAACTTTATCTTATTCTCCACCAAGAATATATTTATGTAAATTTTTTTAGCAGCTTGTCACCCTGGGGCCCGCGGAGCGGAGCTTGTCCCGTTCTACGGGAATAAACGCTGGCGAAGGGTTTCGACAAGCTCAACCTGACAGAACAATGACTCATCAGCGGATCACGACCGTTTTCAGGTAATAATGTTCACTGCTGAACACCGCTACCTTATAAATGCCCGTGCTTATTTTAGCCGGCAGCCAGATGGTATGGGTGGAATAATGTTCCTTATGTGCCAGGAAGGTCTGGAAGAGCAGCATGCCGCTCAGCGTGTAAAAGTAAACCGTGAAAACACCTCTTTCAATGTTGTACAGTTGAAGCCAGAAACGTTTTTCCGTTACCAGCTCGGGATACAGGGTGATGCGTTGCGAAAGCTGGAATAAACCCACTGCCGGCAGTAAAGTTTTGTTCATAGGACGGATTATGCTTAAAAAGTTATACGGAATCCAACTATCCGGTCGCCATGGTTCGTGTCTTCACGAACCTAACATTCGGCGGAGCTAAAAGTAATCACTTTTGAAGCGTCCGGCAATAGTAGACTTATGCAGCCGGTTGGTATTTTTACCATCTGGCCACCTAAGTCATCGTTTTGGCAGGGATGGCAACTAACTAAATGACATGATTTTCATATCCGTAATGTATAAAAGCGGTAATGTAAGGTCGGTCAACTGTAATAGTGGCATAGGCTGTTTGGTTAAATTGGAAAAAACCGTAAGGCTGAAAGTAAAACATCCCTGATCAGTGGCCGGGGCATGCGTATTGAACCACAGGCGGATACTGCCCGCCCAACCGGCGATCATAGCTGTTAGCGTGGCCTCATCTTCTTCTGTTCGTTTCGCTGCCTGCTTTACCCGGATGCTTTGCATAGGTTGCATCATTACCGGCAGCACAAAATCATCCAGGTAACTATTGCCCGAATACGTGTATTGACAGTTAGCCAGGAAGCTCAGAGTATCCTGTGAGTTCTTCTCCAGCAGGGCGGTAAACAGGTTGGTAAGCTGGTTTACCAGCGTGGTCTTATTGTGCTGGCCGGGTGGCGCCCCGATGGTGGAAATATCCAGTGCATCATCATACCGGTTGGTAGGATGGCAGGGATCGGCAAAGCCAATGTTGCCCGTAGTATACCTGAAAGAGGAGGCATAAGGCATGCCGGGTTTCAGCTCGTCATTGCGTATTACCTGTACCATGCTATAGCTGTCCTGCCGCGCCAATATATTCATACCGGGCAGTACAACAGTCCGTTGTGCGATCGCCTGCCCGGTGACTGCTGGCAGCGGGTTTTTATTCTGATCAACATAATAATAACAATAATTGCTTTCATGAGCGCCTGCATACACCTTTTCCGTATACCCACTGATCTGTACCACAGGTGTGCCGATGCCCTCAGGCGCTTCACCGGTAATGCCAACGATCAGTGCCTGCACGGGACCTGATGGCCCTGCGATGGTTGCCGAATCTTCCTTGATGTAAAATTCATAAGGCTTTACCTCGTTGCTGAAATACTGCGGCGATGGCGACAGCAGGGATAGATTATTGCCGGTGGAATTGTTCACGATACGCGTCACCATATCATTGAATGAGCGCAAGGCGGTCGAAGCAATGCGGAACTGGTTAGGATCGGTAGTGCCTGCATAAATGGCTGCCAGTACCGTAGAAAGGGTTTGCTGTACGGCAGGGAATACCGTGATAAATTCCGCCAGGTCGGCAAAAGCATCTTCCAGGCCGGCAAGATCATGAGCAGGCAGGGCGCCCACATTAAAGTTGACCGTAAAATGCAGCTTGTCCTGCGGATAATGGAAGCTTTGCGCATACACAATGGTATAACCCCAATTCAGCAGGTCGCTGATGTTGATCACTCCGCCACCTGTAGTGCGGATAACGGGAGCAAGGCTTGCCTGGTTGATCATCGAAGGAGTAGCCGGGAAGGAGCGCAGCAATAACGGCGCCGGGAACTGGCCCAGCGGGGCCACAAACGGATTCTCCGTATCCGGTACTACGAATGACAGCCAGGTGCTGGCCTCATAATCCTCAATACCGGGCAGTTGGCCGATCTGGTGCTCAATAAAGGCGCCGGCATAAGTGAGGTCCAGGTCAAGGTAGGAAAGTACCTCGCCATCCAGGCCACGTACCAGTTGAGGCGATGATAACAGGAAAGGCAGGTTGGCCTGTTTACTGGTGGCGAGGTTTAGTTTGGGGGAAGTAAGGCTGATGGCGTCGCTTACATGGCCACTGTCTACCGGGTTCATCAGCACATTCCCAAATAAGCGGGGCGGTATGGGGTCTTTACTATCAGATACCACCGTGGCATTGAACTCTATGGCCGACCGTACATTATACGCATTGCTCAATGCTACCAGCAATTGCTGTTTAAACACTTCCTGTACAGCCCTCGTATCCGGGTACTCGTCTTTAAATACAGCGATCATCCATTGCTTCACGATATCGGCCAGTAATTTTTTATTGGCTAAAATATCATCGAGGTACGTAGTCTTCTGTTCTTCATCTACCAGTTGGATGGCGGCTACAAATTCCGGCGATAATACATGGTCAAAGTCGGCAAAGAACTGCTTCACCCACTGATCGGTATCTATGGCTGTAAAATCCATATAGGTGGAAGGCTTGCCCTTAAAGTCAATACCTGTTTCTGTATTATAGTCATAGATCGGGATACCCGGTCTGTTCTCCAGTTTCGTGGAAACAGGGCGCGGGGCAAACTGTGCCGGCTTATCAGGATTATTGATCCTGAAGGCAAGGCTGGTATTGTCATCCAGTCCCTGCTTCACTACCCATATATCCCTGCTGGTGGAAAAACTAAGCGGATCATTCCGGTCTACACCGGTAGCGATCTTTATCTTACATACGCCGGGGGTAGACAGGGCTGCTTCAAACTGCCGCGCAAATGTTACAAGGCTCCTTGTATCACTGCCGGGGTCTTTATCGGTGAGGGCGGGAATAAGGGCCTTCACCTGTTTAATACCACCGGTACTTTCAAAATCACCCATAATAGCGCCGCCTGTCCGTTCAATGCTAAAAGATACTTCCGGCTTAAAGATGGATGCTTTATTCAGTTGCACTTTATCAATGCCAAAGCGCAGGATATGATCAGTGGCCGGTGCGGCTACGGTGGTGGAGCCCTGTGCCCGGTTGTCCAGGAACAGGTAGATATCAGCCAGCCATCCTTGTACCAGCGCATTCACCTGTTCGGCAGATAAAGTATAAGAGGTATCCACCAGGGTGGTAGGAACGGTATAGGCAATGCCATTGGGGTCGGTGAGTTGGTACCACAACTGTTTGTACATGGCGCGGTCACGTGCTGCCTGTATGGTAACAGAAGATACAGGGGCGGTTGCAGCCTCTCCGGCTGCAGGCTTGTATACAAACTGTGCATAGCCTGAGAACGTTTGCTTGCCGCTGCTGTTTTGAATATTATTGATCGTAAGGGTGATATCACTGGCGGGCGGCAAGGCGCTGGTAGTAATGCGCACGCTCTTTTTGTCGGTACCAGGCGCTACCTGCTCTACGGTGATATTATTATCAAGCGTATAGTTGCTGGCGGCCAGGGCAGTCACAGCATCCAATGCTTCGGTAAACTGTGTTTCGATGGTGTTGCCGTCAATGGCGCTGGCAGTAATAAGCCCCTGGTAAGTGCTGTTGTCAAAGCTGAAGCCCATCTGCAGCAGGGGATTTTTCTGCCCATCGGTAGTTACCTGCCAGGAACTGGCTATCGAAGGCCATTGCGCCAGCCCGATCAGGGTATCGGTATAACCGGTGAGGATGGGCCATTGGTTCAGCGGAGTGGCATCTGCCGCTGTAGGCTGGCTCAGGGTAGTGATCAGCCGGTTGCCATACAGGTCCTGCCAGGTAAAGTCGGCCTGCAGCAGATCACCCAGTCCTTTGTACGGGCTATCTTCCGGCGCAGGCAGCCCTTCGGTGGCGGTGAATACCTGTTTGGAAAAACGGTTATAGGGAATAGCCTGCTTATACTCCCAGTTGTCACTGGCCGTTAGTATCCGGGGCGCTGCGATCTTGTTATTGGCTGATGCGCGAGGCGCCGGGGTTGTCAGTGGTCCGGCAGGCAGGGCCATCTTACTGCCGTTGAAATAAGCATTGTCCACCACGCTGAATGACAGCAGGCTGAATTGATGCTTCAGGTACAGGGGCGCATAATCACTTGCTTTGGGATCTTCCGGGATGGGGTCCGGTACCGGGCGTATGGCTTGCACAGCTACCACGCCTGCAGGTACAGTAGCGGTCCTTGTTATGGGGCCGCCGGTAATCACAATGGTGCCGCCATCGGCAAACAGGCCGGCCACATCCTGGTTATGCGCGGCCAGGGAGCCCAGGTTCTGGCCATAATACTGCGCCAGGGCGCTTAATGTGTTGCCGCCTTTGCTGGTGCCCACCGTAAGGGTGAGCGCCGGCAGGTACAGGCTGGTGTACAGGGGCAGCGGGTTATTCCAGTTGGTTTGTTTGGGATTGGCGGCTTTAATAGCATCAGCGGTAGTGCCAAAGTAAGCAGCTATATCGGTAAGATTGCCACCGGGTATGCTGCCGGCAGGGCCTACTTCGTATACACCTTCTGTTATGGACAAGGTTATGCCGTTGCGCAGGGGCAGCAGCTTATTGCCGGTGGCAATAGCTGCTACCGTATCATAATAGCCGGTTGCCAGTTCGCGTAAGGTGGGCTGTGTGTTGGCCGACAGCCATACTTCCTCAGGAGCGGCTTGTGCAAACAGTACAGTGGCGCTGGTATCTATCGCTTCACCGGTGGCCAGCATATTCATATAGTTCGTTACATTATTCTGCAGGCGGGTATCAGCAGGCGCTGCATATAGTACCAGCAGGCTCAGCGTGGCCTCGTTCTTGTCGTTGAACAGGCGATCGGGCAGGCCACCGCCACTAACGGCATCATAATAATACAGGTAGAAACCGCCTGCCCGTGTAATGCTGGCCTCCCACAACAGGCGGATAAAGCCGGTAGGCGTATTGAGCAGGCTGGGTTGGTCGGTATCAGCCGGTAATACGGCTGCCGTAATGCCGGCGCCATCGGGCCTGGTTTCGGTAGAGAGGTTCACCTGTGCAATGCCCATTGTCAGTTGGGCGCCATTGCCGGTTTCCAGTCCATTATAGGTGCCGCTTTGTGGCGACGCCGCAAAGGCTACCGTGAGCAGGGCAATGGCCTGGTCATTACTGCCCAGTCCGCTCACCATCTTTTCCAGTATGGCCACCTCACTGCCGCTGGCACCCGTTACTTCATACAAAGTTTTGGTAGAAGGGCTCGTCGTGATCTCCGGTACCTTCTTTACGGTAAAGGATACCACAGAGGCATAACCGTAGTGATTAATAAAATGGTTTTCCATCTCCTGGCTGCCTTCATTATACTGCCCGGCCAGGATACTTACCCGGGGATTTACCTTGCGTATCACAGGGGCGGGCAGTTGCAGCAGCGTTTCCGGCAATTGCCATAACCGCAGGGCAGGAAGGCCCGCAGGACGGCCGCCGTAAGGGAAGCTGATGGAGGAAGGACTGTTCCAGGTGATCTCGGTAGTGAAAGGATAGGTAGACGCTTCATCTTTGAACAGGGGTGCGGTGCCCAGGAAGGAGAGGCCTGTATTGAGCCTGTTCTTCGTGGCATAATCCCGCAGGGCAATGATGCGGTTGGCATCGTCTGAACCAGGTGCAATGGCAATCGTTAACTGATCGGGCGTGGCGCCTGCAAATTGTAGCCAGGGTAAAGCAACAGGACGGTTAAAAGTAACATTGAAATTGTCTTTGCCCGGCACCGGTACCGGGAACTGCTGACCGGTAAGGGCGTACAGGCCGGCAAAATCGGGCAACGTAAGCTGCCCGTTGTTATCGGTTACCCACATGCCTTTGTACAAAGGTTTAATACCCTTCGTTGGCAGCCGCAGCCCGGCCATATAATAGCGGGAAGCCATGCCGCTTACATGTTGCAGTCCCTGGGTGTACTGGATCTCTTTGATCAGTTCGCCCACTTCAAACTGCGACAGGTGGGTAATATCTAAGTAAGTAGAGGATGCTTTATCAAACAGGCCGGCAATCAGTCCGTTGGCAGGTGGTGCCGCCAGCTCCTGCTGGCTGAGGTTGAAACGGGCGCCGATACTGCGCAGGGTATCATTTGCCACTGTCATATAAGTAAAGGCAGGTACCTGCAATACGGCAGCCGGGGCCAGCAGGCCGGCAAGGGTAAGGATGCCGCCTTTGGCGATCAGGTCGGCTACATCCACACCTATCTTATCTGCAATCGTCTGTAAGGATTGCCCGGGTAAAGTAGCATAGGGGTCTTTACCGGGATAATGGATCTTGATGCCTGCCTGCAACAGATTACCCTGCTCACTGTTCAGCAGGGCGAGGTCGGCGCCGCTGAACCCTTTGTTGTATAAAGTTAGTGCGGCGATGCTGTTGAACGTATTATCCGTTTGTACCTGGTATTGGCTTTGGGATACCAGGATGCCTTTGTTTACATTCAATAGCAGGGTGGCATTGTCAGTAAACAACTCAGCGGCGCTGTAGGCAAGTCCACCGGTAAGATTACCGTTCTCATTCACCCACTTCACGATATCATCCACACGCTGCTCATCTTTTATATAATACTTGAAGTCCTTCAGGGAGTCCAGGGCCGCCTGCACCATTTGCCGGCAGATCAGCAGGAAATAATCGCCAAAAACAAAATTGCCTACAGAGGAGCTGTTTGTCATTACAGATAGCCTGGTATTACCGCCGTCCATTTCCTCCTGCACCTTTATGGCCAGGTCATTGAAATACATGCGCAGGTCGGCAATATACTGGGAGGAGGTTTCATTATAACCACCAAAGGTGTAGGACACGCCTTTGTAATTACCACCGTAATCGGGCACGCTCATATTCATCGCCAGCGGGATGGGGAAGAAAGTAGCATTCCCCTCTTTAGGGGTGGTGGGGCCCCATGCCGTCATCAGGAACTGTTCGGTGAGGAACTTTTCAATCTCTTTCACCGGTATGGGTACAGGATTATCCTTGTCACTTAAATAAGTGAACAGCATCTGCAGTTGTGCATGCGTGATCACGGTTTGATCAATCTCTGCGGCTGTATAAGGGATCGCCTGTTTTGTAACAGGATCATTATAGGAAGGCAGTACCGTAGAAATGATCCACCGGAACAATTGTTTGCACAGCTTCTCAAAAGAAGTATCAGGCTGTTCGTTGAGCGCTTTAAACAGGCAGTCGGTGGCATTCTCCTGCGGGGCTGCTACCGATTCAATCAGCAGCATCGTTACATAACAGGCCTGCTGGGCAGCCAGCGTGGGGGTGCCATTTTCGGGCATGGCCATCGTGAGGCCTAGGCCCATATAGCCGGTTAAGGGATCAGGGGTGGCGGCTTTTTGTAAATTGGACCAGTTTGGTATGAGTACTTCCGGTGGGGTAAACCGGCTCATTGTCATCAACTGCTTTCTGTAGCGCAGCGCCGGCGCCTGTAAAGCACGCAGAGTTTGTGCAGGTACCACAGTCCATGGCGGCGTACCACCAATGCCTTTGATCGTAACGCCTTCCTGTATGCGGGCAGAGAAGCTGAAGCTGATCGTGATCTTGAATAAACCCAGGTTGATCCGTACGCTTACAGATACACTGACCGATGCCGTGATGGACAGTTCAATAATTTCATATGGGGCAAATGTCATTTGCGCCAGTACACGTATGTCAATATTCACGTCGGCCCGGATAATGGAAAAATCAATCGTGCCATACAGCTTGCCGATAATGCCTGCAGTGCCCCTGAACCAGAAATAATAGGCTTTCTCCAGTTGCCCGTTGCTACCGGGGCTGCCCGGAAGCGCTTTCGGATAAGGGTTCCACTTGGCCAGTATGCCTTCCAGGATGGCCACCGCTGTCAGGCTGAAGCCTGCTTTCAGGATACCTACGTTAAAATCATAGCCAATGCCAAACTGTATGCCCAGGCCAAATACCAGTACGGGGTTGAAAGTGCCATCGCTTACCTTGGGCACCCGGTCGGTAGTGGCGCTGGATAGCTTACCAAAATAAAAACCTGCCGACCCCATCACGGGAATTGGTATGCCTATCGGTGTCCAGATCAGCGTTTGGAAAGTAAAAGAACGGCTGAAATCGGCCTTCCAGGGGAAGCCGATATCAATCTGGAAGTCGCCATTTGTATAAACGGCAATGCCAAATACAGGCAGGGTAATATTGAACTGGCCCATCTCAATGCGGCGCATGATCTCAGGCAGTGCGATCTCGGCCTGGTACACACCCACCGAATCACTGATCTTCCGGTACATGATCTGGAAATCGAGCCCTTTTAATATCCGCGCCGGTTCACCTTCCAGTGCCAGGCGCAGGGCATAAATAGTGGGGTCATTAAACACTACCTGGGCCGTGATGAAATAACCGGGTTTGGTAGGTGGCGCCGCAGCAGACGCTGCCGGCTTTTTCTCTTCCAGCTTTAAAATGCCGAAGTCCATACCGGTGAGCCAGGAGCTGTTGCTGTCCAGCGTTACATCCGGCACCTTGCCCGGTTCGGGCGCTTTCAGGTCATACATACAGGCGATGGCCTTTTGCACCGTGTCGGCAGTTTTGAAGCAGGGCAGCGTTACATGCTGGCCCATCGCCAGCAGGCGCAGGTCGAGGTACTTATTGCCCTGGCCCGAAGGTGCAGGCGTGGTTTCGGGTTTGGCGGCATCCCAGTTAATGTCTTCATCCGGGTTGTCCTTCCACCAGAACTTGCCGGTGATATTGACCCATACGCCATTGTCTTCTGGTTTGGGCTGACCGGATTTGTATTCGATCTTAATGCCGGTGATCTGGGCAAAGCCAAGGTTGATCGTACCAATGCTAACTTCAAAGCTCACCTGCTTCGTTGTAAAGTCATACGTAAGCGCCAGGTTGTTCAGGGGTATCTCATTCAATATATTCCAGGGAGCGCCCAGGCTGAAGGCCGAGCCGGTAGCCCAGGTCACCATTGTTTCAACAAGGCTGCCTACGGTGGTAGATTGGGTGAAATGAAGCGTGGCCACCTGGTGCGGCTTCTTATCGATCTCTTTCGTTTCTACCTTTCCTTCCAGCAGGCCCCAGCGGATGCCAAAAGCCTTATAGCCTGGTGCGAAATCATAAAACACCTTGAGGTCTATATTATACCAGCTCAGGTCGGCGGTGATATTGCCATACATGCCAACTGCTGCGTTCTCATCCTTCTTGCCTTTGCCCAGCATGGCTTTGGCGTCTATATACAGGTCGAGGAAGGGAATATGCCATTGCTCAGCGGTAGCGCCGCCCATTTCCCAGTAACCTGTTTGCGTGGCGATCTTAAAATAGAGGTCTTTAACGCCATAATCATATTCCGGTGGGGGATTCCAGTCGGGCGTAAAATAATGCGACAACAGCTTGCCGATCTTCACTTCGCCACCGGTTTGCCGGCCTTCAAACTGCCAGCCCTTGCCTGTGCTGTACAACGCACTGACGGAAACGATTATCTTATCATCCTGGGGCAGTATTGTAAAGGTGCCACCCAGGCTTACCGTATTCACACTATTGTTGCTTTCTACATTAAAGCTCAGCTTATCAATGGAGAACTTTTCAATGGAAAACGGCTTGTCCAGGGCGGCGCCAAGCTGGTAATACTTTTGTGCCGGTCTGTAAGCAAAATCAAGCTGGGTCACCGCAGCCGTAAGGTCCAGCTCGCCGCCAAACAGCTTCAACAGGTCGCTCAGTTCTATCGTGCCTTTCGATAATCCGCCATAAATATAAAAATCAGGATAGCCACCGGCAATACTTACCGTGTCCTTGCCAATCGTAAACTCACCGCTTACCTGGTATTCGATCTTCCGGTTGGGGCCGGCCACATCATACACTATTACATTTACGGTGGGGGTTACCTGCAGTAAAGGCGTTTGTGATATCTTCCACGGTTCCGGCGTGCTCATCTCAAACGACATATAGCCGAAGCTACGGTTGGCGGCATTATACTGTAATTGGGAGCTTTTCAGGCCAAAGCCGGCCAGCCCGTTGAGCGGGGCGGGCAATACCTGCACCAGGTTAATGCCGCCTGCCATTTGAAATAGCATGGCAATGCCGGGATAATTCTTTTCAAAAGAACCGGCAATCAGCCAGGTATTATTCTCTACCGGGTATTGTATCTGTAAATGCAATCCTGCCGGCTCTATCGTGCCGGTAATGCCACCCTGCACAGGGAAACCGCCTTCATTCACCTTCATCATAAAGCCGGGATCCTTAAAAGCTATCCAGGGTATGCCATCCAGCGACCACGTATCATTCACATACGTACTGATCTCGGTGATCACCGCTGTATTGGGCGCTGTAAAAATGAGGCTGATATTCATCGTAATGCCCAGGAAGGAGGGAGTAGTGGCATTACTGACGGTTACTTTAATGATCTTGTTATCCTTGTCTTTCTCCGCTTTGATATCTTCTTTCGCTACGGATACCGACAGGATGGAATTGGTCACCTTTACAAAAAAGTTCGTGAGGTAAGTGCCTGGCAGGGCGGCAAACAGGTTTACCTTTCCATCACTCCAGTTAGCCGTTAATTGTTCATATACCTTATCCAGCGTAAGCGGGTCAGCGGCTACAGCCATTAACGTACTGCGGTCTTCCGACAGCCGGAGTTGCTTACCTACCAGTATCAGCGCATCAACACCTACGAGGCCCAGCATCAGCTTATCGTGGATACTCTTTTGATAATAGTCGCCGAGGGAGTAAAAGTACCGGTAGACAGGCGTGTTGGCGAAAATGTCGAGAATAAAGCCGGCTGTTTTTGTCAGGCCGGGATAATAACCGGCGGGTGATTGCGGGCCGGTCTTTGTATAATAATTTGATAATTGCTGGTCGCGGATCATTTCTATAGCGGCTCCCGCAGCATTGACCACAGGGTCGTAATTGACAGCGCTTACCAGGCCGGGATAATTGGCATTACCGGGTTTTCCCTCCCGCGGTATCTGGAAGAAAGCCCTTCCCTGGCTGATCACCAGGCTCGATGTACCCTGCCCTTCAAATATACCGGGATACACGGCATTGGAGAAAAAGAAATTATAAGCATCCTGTGGTACCGGGCCCATTGAAATGATCAGTACATCGTTGTTCCTGGCATCTGCTATAGCACCCGTGATCTTTGCGGCAATGTTAACATAGCTGCCTGCATCTTCATTGTATCCATCAAGCAGCACCAGCCGGCTCTTGCTGAGCAGGGGCCATGTATCCTTGCTTAGCTGCATGATAAATCCCTTCAGGTTTTCGGGCGAAAACTCCGCGTTCAACCTGTTGTCTTTTGTAATGCTGGCTGCCAGGTAGGATAAGGCCCGGTCCTGGGCTTTCATATCTTCCCCGAGTGGCGCAACATACTTAAAAGGATAACATTCATTGACCTTACTGAAATGAATAATGACCACCGGGTTCCGCTGTGTTTTTTGAACAGTATAGGCCGATAATAAGAGATTCAGGGTGATATCGCCGGAGGTATTTGTAAAGTGGTGCATCCCGTAAACAGGCCACAGGCATATGTCATTCCTTCGTTTTATATAGGCGTCATAGAGCGCCTGTGCATTCTTCGTCCGTATTTTCAGTTCCGCATCAAAGGTTTGGGTACTGCCATACCAGGTCCAGGTGCTTTGTGGCACCGCTGTAAACTTGTCTGGCTGAAATTTATAAGCCAGCATTTGGAAGGTGGAGGAAGCTTTACTCAACGAAAAATTGTCTGCTTCATCTTGCCGCTCCACCACGTTGTCTTCCTCATTCCACAAATAAGGTTGCAGCCTCAGAAAATAACTAACCTTCAGCGGAATGGCATAGTTTTCTGAATCGGGTTCATCGGTGTCAGCGCCTCCTGTAAACCCAAACCTGATCTGGTCCGGTAGCGTATCCACGTCCTCAAACTTGAGGAAAGTAATATTGTTACAGGTGCCATAGGCAATAGTGATATTGTCAATATTGTCCGGTACAATATTGGGCAATAAAATGGCCAGCTTTTGGGCAGTAGTGACCGGGTAAAAAGGATCTGAGGCGCGGTATATGACTTTAATGGCGCCTGTATATTGTGTGGTGTCAATGATCCTTTTCATCACATTCACGGTGGTGGCCTGGTGGCCAAAATTGTTGGTGCCATCTACGAGGAAGCGCAGTTCATCTTCCTGCTGAATATAATTGATCATTTCCTGTATAGAAATGCCGGTATACTGGTCCCGGATGCCGTTGGCATTGGTAAACAACTGAACAAGGTCGGCAAATAGTGACATGGCTTATCGGAATAAAATGGTAATAAATATTAGGCTGGCAATGTTTCAGGTGCAGCGGGTGTCATCGCTTGCTTCGGCTGGTCGCTGCGGTACATCGCATACCATCCCAACCCCGAAGCCTTGCCGCCGGAATCCGGATTGCCAAACAGGTAGAAGAGCGTAGAGCCTGCCGGCGGTATCTTCAGCAGGCCAAAGAATTTGATCGCTATTTCGGTAAACAGCAGCAGGAAGGCTTTCTTCTCAGGCCGGTCATCAAACTTCAGCAGTATCTGCCCGATAGACAGTTTCATAATATTTTGCAGGCTGATCAGTTTGGCGCCGCCACTGGTGCCCGGTAGTGATATACCAATACTGGTTTTGTAATTGTTCACGCCTGCACTGTCGGGCCACCAGCTCAGCAGCAGCCACGATACAAGATTGATCTTCCCGGCCAGCTCACCGGGCGTGCCCATATTCAGCCGGAACTTTAAGCCAAACCACGCTGTTTTGGCCGTGGCCTGCATACGTATATCCGGCAACACGGCCAGGTAACCGAGATCAGCAGGCGTTTGTTCATCACTGCCTGCTACCAGGCTGTCCATGTCCAGCGCCAATTGTATATACAGGCTGCCCGGCCTGGGCGTGCTCTTCGATACATCAAATGTGATGGCCGATGCATCGAACGTAAGTGATTTATTGAGTGGGGCAGTGACCGGGAAAGTCATATTAATGGCCAGGTTATTAAAGCTCAGTCCCTTCCTGCTGTTATCCTGCCCGTCCAGGTTGCCAAACGAGAAAATATCATAATACAGCGTCTTGGCCGGATTCTGCTCATCCACCTGCTTTACTACCTTATAATCAATAAAACCTTCCAGGCTGAATACAGAAGCGGTGGTGCCGCTGTTGTCGGGGTTACGGGTGGTAAGCAACACATTCGATACCTGTATCTTGTTCAGCACATTGCTGTTGAAATAAAAAGCATTGTCGCCCCTGCTGCCCAGGCTGTACACGGCTTTCCCGTTATTAAGCTGGAAGCTGCCCTGCAGTAACACATTATTCCAGGTATTGGCAACATCACCCATATGGTCAACTGCCGAATTGAAGAACTGGTTCAGCGTAAGCTGCGCATTGCTTTCAAACTTCCTCACGGTGGTGTTCGTAAACAATACCTTCAGGGATAGCAGCCTGAAATCGTACGATTGAGCGGTTGTAGGCACAATGGCCTGTGCAGGTTCCCGGTCGGTGAAATCGGGGTCTACATAATAGATCAGTCCGTAAATACTGCTGGGCTGATCCACTACGGCGCCGCTGGCGCCCTTGCCCTTGACCACCGGGCTAATGGAAATGGCGAGGTGATGCACATTAAACAATTCCGGATGCGTAACGCCGGCCATAATACCGGTAAGGTTGGAAGGCAGTTGCTTAATATCCATTCGCAGGAACAGGATGCCTGTCCAGTTCTCATCGGAAATAAGCTGGTTGAACTGGCTGAAATACGCATTGTCACTTTTGGCGGCTGCCTGCTTGCAATAATCCTGCAACCATTGCGACAGGATCACCAGTTGTTGTATATCCGTTGCCGGCTCTGTGCCCGGCGGGTTAGCCGGCGCTGCAAAGGCTGCCGCCTGTGTCCATTTCTTCGGATTGGCCACCAGGCTGGCTGTATTGTCATTGGCATCATACAGCTTTCCGCGCCGCCCTTTTATGATCATCACATTCCTGTAGTCATTATATTGATTGCCCACGCCCACATTGGCCTGCATCATCCAGTTGTTGATGCTCATAATATGCTCAAAGCCCGGCTTGTCGGGTTCAGTGCCCATCAAAGTACCAAGGTGGTTATTGTTGGCGCATACCAGGAAGAGATCGCTGGTTTGTAAGGCCTCGATCAGCTTTTCATCCGGGTTAATAAACTGCATGCGGTACGTAATGCCGTCATCGGTATTTTGTCCCAGGAATACTTTATTCCATTGGTATTTATTGCCCTGTTGGGTAGTAGTTACCAGCAAGCCCAATGGCGTGGTGGAGGAAGCAGGAGGTTCGGTCAGGGGGATACCGGGCGGTATCACCGAGGGGATAGTGGAAATGGCGCCGATCAGTTTGCGCCGGGTGGGACTGATCACGGCGCTTTCAAAAGACCCGATCTGTGGAGGTGTAAAATTGCCGGGTACTCCCTGGGGTATAACGCCTGCATAAGGCGCCAGCGGAAAAACAATGGTATCGTTGGCTTTAAAAATAAAATCAGGGGTAGTATGGCCAAACAGGTCCGTGTACGCAGGAGTGATCAGCCGGTCATTGCCAAACAGTGAAGCGCCCTTGGGTTGCGAAACATAACTGATCGTATTGCCCGGTGCGCTGATGAGGGTAGCCCACGACGTGAGCCAGGGGCCTGTCAGCAGGGATGCGGTTGGGTCTTCCGGAGCTTTCACCGGTGAGGCTGACTGAAAGGGGAATACAGCACACCAGGCCGGCTGCCGGGAGAGGAACCGGATGCTGTCGCCGCCTGTACCACTAACAGGCCTCGGCGTGATCTTAAAAAACTCCGTGCCTTGCAGGCCGCACTGTAAATACTGGTTCATGGCATTCGTAACGCCCGGCAAGGCAATATTGAAATCCCCTTCCGGCGAAACCAGGAACTTCTCAGCTTCGTTACTTATCTGCTCGCCATGCGTAAATACAAGCCGGGCAGGTAAGATATCATTGCCCGGTGCAAGTGGCACCAGGGTAACGCCCGCACCGAAAGCGGTGCGGTAAAAAGAGTCGAGGGTTGTAGTGGCCTGGTCAAAATTCCGGCCGGTAAAATTGAAATAAGTGCGCCGGGCTGCATAGGCCTGGGCAATAAAGTTACTGCCCGTGTCAAAGGCTGTATTAAACAGGTCGGAGGAATCAATGCTTACATCGAAACCAATAAAGTCGGTGGCGGCTTTGGTAGAAGCGAGGGGGTACCAGCAGGAAGTCACCTTGCCGGGATCTTCCGGGCGGGGAAAGAGATAATGAAATCCCCATTGCCACTTAGTATACAACGTGTCGCGTTTAATATACGTGCGGAACTGTATGCATCCCCGCAGGGGACCGGAGAAATTCAGCAGGCCCGAAGGAGAGGGCTTGATCGTAGGCGCTGCGGCGCCTGCGAAACCAATCACACTGTCAGTGCTCTGCAGGTCGAGCAGGGTGCTGTTGGGGCGCAGGGTGAGTTTGACGCCATTGGCTACTGTAAAGGCCAGTTGAGGGGCGATCTTCGTGTTCAGGCCCGTGGCTGTTGCACTGCCGTTTTTGTTGATGCCCATCAGGGAGGCAGTATCCTTATTGATGTTACCGGGATCTTTCAGCCAGATAATAGCCCTCGTCGCCGAAATATTTTTCAATACCGTATAAATAACCCTAAGAAACTGATCGGCGCTGCCGGCATCAGTAATAACAGGCGCTTTGGCGGAGAAAACAAAACTGCCGTTAAAGGTCTCACTTTGCAGGGCCGTTACCAGCTCGATCGGGTCACCCTTAGAGTCCCTGTTCTCCGGTATTACAAATGCCACAAATCCCTTGTCGTCAGCACCAGTGGGACCGGTATATAGGCGCTTATTGTATACTGAAAGGAAGAAGGCCATATAGAACCATTTAATAGTAATGAACGTATAGGTGATGCCTTACAGCAAAGCATCACCTATCAATAAATAGCTGGTCGTATGCATCAGTTCGTAAACGTAAGTGAGGTAGCCAGGGTAGTTTGTGTGTGCTTGCCTTCTACCGCATCATAGCCGCTCATAAACAGCCCGATGGTATAAGTAAGTCCCCGTCCGATCTTATAATTATTGATAGCGCCGGTCCCGGAAGCTGCATTAAGATTAATGGGAACTGCCTTATCTGGCGGATTATTGTAAGAAGCGCTGGAGGCCCGCCAGATGCCTGCCCAGGCAGTATTGGTTTGTGGCAATATGCCATCGGGCAGGGAGAAATTGAAGGCCACAGAATCCGTGCCCACAAAAGTCATGGCAAGATTAGGGGTAAAAATAGTGCCCTGGCCGTTGGACTTGGCCGGGATAAAAGCAGTGGAGCAGATATTACCGTATAACTGTTGCGGCGGGGTAAGTATCGCGCCTGTTGCATACCCGATGATATAGCTATTATTATTAAGCACAAGATCGGTGAAGTTCGTAGAACCGTGGGGCGTATTCACATCAATGGGATGTTGGGCAAGAGGTTCGGTATTCCAGGGAATGCTGTTGGCATTTTGCCAGATGTAAATGCAGTTCCCATACGTAGTGGGTTGGTTGCCCGGCATGCATATAAAGCTCACGCCAATAGCATCTGAAGTAACGTAATCTATGCTCAGGGTGGTGGTAGCTGAACTGCTTGCCGTCAGTAATTGTGATTCATTTGCCATGATAATTAATATTTATTAGTTAAAAGAAAAGACCTTAATCGTCCAGGTCGCCGGTATTGAAATTGATGATGGCGGCGGCGGTAGTGTACGGCTTGCCGGTAAAATAGATCAGCGTATAATTCGTATTTAAGCCAAACGTTACATTATTAATGCCGACTATACCTTCCGATGCATTGCTGGTGATCGCTGTAGTAGCCATGGGGTCGAACGGGTTATAGGGTGAGGCAAAACCCTGCCATAACCCTATCCAGTTGCCATACTTTTGGGGCAGGTAACCGTTCAGCGTACGGTAACCTACCACGATAGAGTCGGTATATATCTTGTCAATCACCAGGCTGATCGCAGAAGGCGGCGCTGTGAGGCCGCCCACGCCCAGTACAGCGCAGCAGCTTATATCCGTAATAGCTGCTCCTACACTATAGCCTACTGTATAACTGGCCTTGGTGATCGTAAGCCCATCAATCACCAATGAGCCAAGCTCATGGTTCACCTCTATGGGTACCTGTTTCAGGGGCTTGGCTGTCCAGGGTATCGTGGAAGCCTCCCAGATGGCAACGAAATTGTTGCTGTCTTTGGGCTGGTTGCCCGGTAATCCCTGGTATTTTACCGACACGGTATCGCCTGTATGGTCCTCAATAGTAATGGCACAGGTGAACTGCGTAGAAGTTCCCAGCGATACAGGAACAATAGCTGGCATGGGCAGGCTGATTAAAAAGTAATGGCTTGCGTAAAACTTTCCAACAATTGTAAATGTACTATCAGTCATCACCGTGGGAAAAGCGCAGGAGTACCTGATTATGAAAACAGGTACTTGTACGGGGGTGGGGGGGAAGACTAAAGGGTAGGGTCCATCAACTGGTGGCGCAGGGCAAAGATCACCAGCCCGGCAGTATTGCGGGCGCCTGTTTTCAGCAACAGGTTATTGCGGTGGCCTTCCACGGTCCGCTCACTCAGGAACAGGGCAGTGGCTATTTCAGGGGTGGTATATTCCTTGCAGATCAGGCCCAGCACTTCTTTTTCGCGCCGGGTAAGCGACCCCGGTATATCTATATAAAACTTTTTGCCTTTGGTCTGCAGGCCCTGCTGCATGGTGCGCATCACTTCTTCCGCAAAATAAAAACCATTGTTGTACACGGCCGTGATGGCTTTGTTCACTTCTTCCAGCGTACTGCTTTTAGACAGGTAGCCATTGATGCCTTTTTCGATCATGTAAATAATATGGCGCGCCTCACAATGCACGGAAAGGATGATCACCTTCAGGGCTGGGAACCCAGCCTGTATCTTAGCGGTGGTTTCCACACCATTCATGCCCGGCATATCAAGGTCCAGCAGCACCACATCCGGCAGCTCCGCCGCTGCATTGATGGCCAGCAATAACTGGTGGCCGTTTTCCGCCTCGATGCTCACCTGTATGGTAGGCAACTGATTGATATTGGATACCAGGCACTGCCGGAACAATTGCTGGTCATCTGCCACGGCTATCTTGATCACTTTCATAACGCGTCATTTATCGGTATATCAATATAAGCGGTTACGCCCTGGCCGGGTGCAGTAATGTACTGGTATCGGGCCTTCAGCATACTAATACGGCTTTCAATATTGCGCAGGCCATGTCCCTGTAAGCGGTCCATGCCCTTCAGGTCAAAGCCACACCCGTTGTCCTGGTAGCTGAGCTGCAGGCCAGTGGCCGTGGCTTCCAGGTTAATGGCAATACGGGTAGCGGCAGCATACTTGATCGTATTGCCTGCCAGCTCCTGCAGGATACGGTAAATATGCAGGCTTACGGGGTCGGGCAGCGCCGGCAGGGGGTCGGTATGTTCAAAATTGATCTCCAGCGCGCCGGCCGCCGCCAGGCGGTCGCACAGGCCCTGGATAGTGGTGGCCAATCCGAAAATATCAAAGCCATAAGGGATCATATCATAAGTGATGGTCCGGGTATTGGATAGTCCGGTAGTGATCAGCTTACGCGCATCTTCCAGTATCCCTTCGGGTTGCCCGCCGTTGCCATCCGTACGGAGCTGTTGCAGCTTCCATAACAGGGTGGAAAACACATTGCCGATATCATCATGCAGGTCTTTGGCAATCCGCCTGCGTTCGGCTTCCAGCATCGCTATATTATTGTGCAGCAGCTCTTCCTTGTGCTTCATTTCCAGGTCATACAATTCCGTTTGCTTATGCATCAGCCTGCGCTGGTACAGCATAAAAAAAGTGATCACCCCGCCGGCCAGTATCATCATGCCCAGCGTGCCGCTGAACAGGAAAATGAAAATATCTACTTCCTTCGCTGCTTCCATAACCCGATCGTTATAAACGTGTACAAAAGGATATTAAAAAAAGCATGCAGGGTCCAGATGTCCATCCGCAATTGCTTATATTCAGGTCCACGGATATAATTGCTCAGCGTGAACAACAACAGGGAACCGGAAAAATAGATCAGCAGTCCTGTATTGATCCAGAAATAAGGCGACCGTTCGGGCTTATGGATCCTGGCCTCGCTCAGCATCTTGTAGAAAAAAGCGATCGCGCAGGCGATCATGATCACGGCCTCAATACTTCTTGCATACGTATTGTTTTGCGTGAGTGGTTGCAGTAGCATGGAATTGATCACGGCAAAAACCAGGAAAGAAAGGAATACATACAGGAATACCCTGAGGGGAATGCGCTCCCGCCATAAATAACTATAAAACCACAGCAGCATGCCGCATTCCTCTACAGTATAAATATGCAGCAGGAACAGGTTGTTGATGCGGTAATGCCATAGCAGGGTGGCGGCCAGTTCTGTAACGGCCGCCACCAATACATGAATAGTAATGATCCTGAGCGCGCCGGGCAAAGCCCGGAATTGCCACAAGCCCAGCAGCAGGGGTGGCGCCAACGCATAAGGCGCCACGGAGAAAATGATCTGTTTCAGACTATGAAACATGGGTGTTGATCGTCAGGTGTCCCTCTTACAGGAAATAAAGTTGTTCACACTTAGTCATGGCTCAGCGGACTTTCATTGTCGCAGGTATCCGGACAGGGGTGGGTGAAATCATACGTTCCCGGCCGCTCAATATTCTTGCTGTCCACATACGTTAAAATATCATGCCCTTCATCGTCAACACCGATCAGTACCAATGCTTCTGCGCCCTGGGAATTGATGCCAAAATAAATACGTATCTGCGATGGCTTGAAGTCGGGTATCTTTTTGCCATATTCATCAATGATATCATTCAACTCAGCGACGTCAATGGTAAAGGCCTTAATATTATGCCCCTGCGTCCTCCAGCGGCGTGTGTATTCAATGGCAGTGAGCAGGGGAAGACTGTAAAGACTGTTTGTAGACATATAGGTGATTTTTAGGTATCAGGGTATTTGCAGGTTCATAAAGTCAATAAACCAATTGTTTCATGTATGGGTATGAGTGGGTCAGACCATTGAATAAATGGACTACATAGGATTACTGCATGGGTTACGAAAAAAAGAGGAGTAGTAACTATCCGGGCTATTCGGTAGCAGAAGTGACAGTCGTCAAAAGTAGCTGTTTTTTGTAAGCACGCCAATAAGTGTAAAACCTGATCCCAAATGGGCGGAAATCATTATTTTGCTGCCCATTAACGTGGCTGCCACAGAGCAAACATATAATGAACATCGCTTATTGCAGGAGTTACAACAGGGGCGCAGCCAGGCCTTCCTGGAGTTGTACAATATATACCATCCCGCCCTGTACCATTATGTGCTGCGCTTTGTGAAATCACCTGCCATTGCAGAAGATATCCTGCAGGACGTATTCCTGAAGATATGGGAGATCAGGGAACGCATCAATCCCGACCTTTCTTTTAAGGCCTATCTCTACCGCATTTCCCGCAACAGCGTGTTCAAGCTCATGAAAAAAATAGCTGTCGATGAAAACCTGCGCCTCCAGGTAATGCAGCAGTTCCGGCAAACCGTGTCAGATGCCGATCTCAAGGTAAGCTGGCAGCAGTATGAAGCCATATTACAGGCAGCCATTGCTAATTTATCGCCGCAGCGGCAAAAAGTGTTCCTCCTGTGCCGGGAGGAAGGCAAAACCTATGAACAGGTGGCCGCCGAACTGAATATTTCCCGCCATACGGTGAAAGAGCACATGGTGCTGGCCATGAAGTCTATTAAAGAATATTTTGAACAATACGGCAATACCCCGCTCAGTTTCACCCTGTTATTGTTTTTAAGCACGGACGTTCCTCTATAAATATTTTTACACAGACCCACCCTCCATCCTCATTTCTGGATATTATATGTTCTACATATTCAATATTTGCGTATGGCGGAGGAAATGGACTACTACAAACAACTGTTACAGCGGTACCTGGATAATGATTGCACCCCGCAGGAGGTGGAAGAAGTACTGCATTTTTTGCAGCAGGATGCTGCCGGCAAGGTCTTATTGGAGCAGATGCAGGCCGAGTTTGAGGCAGCCATGGAACTGGCAGTCCCGGCAATTTCGGCATCTGTCAGCATGAACCTTCACCGGCGGTTAACAGAAAAGATCGGTCCCGGCCCTGCCCGGCCCTTTTACCGCAGGTTACTTTTCAGGATAGCAGCAGCAGCCCTGCTGGTGCTCCTGGTAGGGGCGGGTACGTATTACCTGTTTCTTAAAACGCAGCCGAAAAAAGAGACTGCCGGTAACAATCACCCAGCAACTCCTGTACAGTTCACCCCGCCCGGCCGCAATAAGGCCTATATCACCACGTCCAATGGCCAGCAAATAATACTGGACAGCGCCGTCAATGGAACTTTAGCCCAACAGGGTAACGCCAATATTATGCAGTTAGCAGATGATCAGGTAATATACCGCGCAGACTCCCCACTAGCCACTAGCCACTCGCCACTTGCCTATAACACTCTCACCGTGCCCAGAGGCGGCAGAATGGTCACCCTCACGCTGGCCGACGGTACCCGGGTATGGGTCAATGCCGCTTCTTCTATCCGGTATCCTACGGTATTTACCAGTCATGAAAGGATGGTAGAACTCACCGGCGAAGCGTATTTCGAAGTAACGCACGACCGGGACAGGCCTTTTGCCGTACGCACGTCGCAGGTGGCGGTGCAGGTGCTGGGCACCCGGTTCAATGTGAGCGCTTATGAAGAGGACGGGCAGCAACAGGTAGTACTGGTAGATGGGAGCGTGAAAGTGACGGCAAACGGCTCACATCCCGCAGCTTACAGCGCGCAGCTTCTGCCAAACCAAATGGCCGGCTATACCAACGGCGGCCAATTAATAGTGACGGCCGTTAACACGGAAGAATACACCTCCTGGACAAAAGGATACCTCCTGTTAAAACGTACCCCCTGGGAGCAGCTCATGCGGCGGCTGTCCAGGCATTATGATGTAAATATCAATACCCATATACCGGCTTTTAAAGAAGAGACCTTTTCCGGTCGCCTTGACCTTCAGGCTAACCTCGAAGATATGATGAACCTGATCTGTACGGGTACGCCGTTCATCTATCAACCCACAGAAAGAAAGCTGATCCGCCGGTAATGAAAATGCAACTACTAATAAATTAAATCAACCCTGCTAACGTATGAGAATGCATCACTCCCCATGCTGGTACCAAAAGCATCGGCAACTGTTATTGTTGAGAATCAAATGCACCATCCTCCTGTTGTTTATCGGCCTGTTGAGCATGGCCGAAAAGACCTGGTCGCAAAGCACCCGTATCAACCTGCAACTGCGCAAGGCCACTTTGCCGGAGCTATTTGAAAGTATACAGAAGCAAACAGACTACCTGATCTTTTACCGGGATAACCTGGTGAAAAAAGAAAAGAATGTAAGCCTCGACTTTGATGTTAAGAATATGCCGGTGGCAGATATTCTTAACAAGGCATTGGATAAAACATCCCTTACGTATAAAATAAGCGGCCGGCAGATCATCATTATGCCAAAGGAAACCCCGCCTTCCGGCCAGCGGGCCGATAGCCTGCTGACCATCCGGGGCCGTGTGTATGATACGAAAGAACCTCCGGGTGTACTGGCCGATGTAACTGTAACAGTGAAGGGCGCCACGGCCACCACCACTGATGCAGATGGTTATTTTACCATCAAGGCTAAAAAGTACGACGTGCTGGTGTTTTCCAGGGTGGGCTTTAAGAGCTTTGAATATACGATATCCGGCAGCGATAATTCCCTCAATATTGCCCTGAAAGAAGAAGTAGGCAACCTGGAACAGGTAGTGGTGGTGGGCCTTTCGGAGCAGAAGAAGAAACACATTGCCAGCGCTGTGTCCTCGCTCAATGTGGCTTCCAATATCACCGGCAAACCCATTACCACTTTATCACAATCCTTACAGGGGGGCGTTACGGGGCTGCAGGTGACCCAGGGCTCCGGCCTGCCGGGCGGCGATGCCGCTACCATCAAGATCAGGGGCATCAGCACGCTGGGCAACTCCAACCCGCTGGTACTGGTAGATGGTATCCCGATGGACATGAACCATATTGACCCGGTAACGGTAGAAAGTGTGACGGTGCTGAAGGATGCGGCTGCCGCTGCCATTTATGGAGCAAGGGCTGCTAATGGTGTGATCGTGGTTACCACCAAAAGAGGTACACCCGGTAAAGTGGCGGTCATCTATGATGGCTATGTGGGCATTCAAAGTCCGGCCAACTTACCCCGGCTCGTGGATGCGCCTACCTATATGCGCATGTACAATGAAGGGCAGGTGAATGCCGGCCAGCAACCTTCCTTTACACAAACGGCTATTGACAGCACCATTGCCGGAACAGATCCCATTAAGTTTCCCAATACCGACTGGGTTGACCTCATCATTGACCGGTCGGTGCCCATTACCAGCCATTCCTTATCGGTAAGCGGCGGCAACAATGTGGCGCGCTTTGCCTTAACCGGTAATTACCTCTATCAAAAAGGCATGATACCGGTGAACAATACCAGCCGGTGGAATATCCGGGCCAATACTTCCATTACGTTGAGTAAAAGTTTTGTGGTGAACCTCGACATGCTGGCCATCAAGAGAAATACCATTCAGCCCAACCGGCCCAGCGGTTCCAATGGCAACCGGATACTGGAAGATGTATACCGCGTGCCGCCCACCATTTTGCCCAAATATCCTACCGTGAACGGAAGGGAGATCTACGGCCGTCATGTGGATATTGTGAACCCGCTGGCTTATGCCGAAAGGGGAGGATCCCGGAAATATGAAAGCGGGCAAACCAGTATTAACCTGCAACCCAAATGGCGTGTGTTGCCCAACCTGAATGTACGCGGGCAATTCAGCTTTCGCCTGAACAGTGATATCTACCGTGACAGCCGCGATGGTTATAACTTCTTTGATTACTATACCGGCCAACTGGTGCAAACATGGACCACCCAAAGAACGCCCACACAGGCCAGGACCACCTATTATTATGTAGGCGCCAATGCTGATTATACACTCAACCTGGGCGATCATATGCTGTTTGCCATGGCCGGGTACTCACAGGAAGAGAACAACTCCGGCAACTGGGATGTATCGTCCCTGATATCAGGCTATGCCAAGCTCAATTATTCTTATCAAAGCAAATACCTCCTGGAAGGCACTATCCGTACGGATGGATCGTCCAGGTTTGCGCAAGGCCACCGGGTAGGTTATTTCCCTTCCGTAGCGGTTGGCTGGAATGTGCACAACGAAGCCTTTTTCAAAAACGTAAAGTTGATCAACAACCTCAAGCTGCGGGCTTCTTATGGTCAGTTGGGGAATGAGAATATAGACCTGTACCAGTATCAAACGCTCATCAGCACCTCCAATGGGGTGGAAAGCACGTATGGTAATCCCAACATCACCTGGGAAACGGTGAACATGCTGGATATTGGTATGGACCTGGGACTATTCCCCGGTAATAAGCTGGAGCTTACCTTCGATTATTATGACAAAGTAACCAATGACATCATCCTGTATCCTCCCTTACCGTTGGTAGGCGGCTTTGAAGGGGTAGTGCCTGTCAATGCCGGAAAAGTGAAGAACAAAGGATGGGAACTGTCCCTGAATTATAACGGGAAATTGGGAAGGAACGTCAGTATCTCTGTAAGGCCCGGTGTAACATACAACACCAATACCATCATGACGCTCAAAGGAGGGCCGTATGTAACAACAACTACGATTAACCAGGTGGGCAGCAGTATCGGCAGCCTGTATGGTTATAAAACTGCGGGCCTGTTGCAGGCCAGCGACTTTGACAACAATGGCGATCCTTTAATTCCTGTACTGCCCGGTTCCAAACCAGGGGATATCAAATACCTCGACATGGGGGAAAAGGACGGTAAGATCACATCAGACGATCAAACCCTGATCGGCAATCCCACACCACAACTGAATTATTTTTCCAACTTCCGGGTAGCGTATAAGGGATTTGACCTGGAGTTTTTATTACAGGGTACCGGCAAAAGCGAGGCGCCCTTGCTCGACATGTTTGCCCTGCCCCTGGATATGAGTAAGGATGGAGGTGTGCCTACCAGGTATTATTCCACCAATTATTGGACGCCGGAACGTACTGATGCACGCTTTCCCAGGATATCCATTGCGCCCGCCAATAACAAGCTGTCTTCTGATTTCTGGTTCCAGGATGCGGCTTATTTGCGGATAAAATACATCCAGTTGGGTTGTAACCTGAATGCTGCATTGATAAAACGGGCCGGTATCAGCTCCTTCCGGTTGTATGCCAATGCGCAGAACCCTTTTACCATTACCCGGCTTAAGCTCACCGACCCTGAGAGCCGTGGTAACCAGTGGACGTATGGTATTATGAAAACCTACACCGTGGGTGTAAACATTCAATTCTAATTACTACAACATGAAACAAACAACTTTCTATACAACGTTACTGATAGCCATACTGGCGTTGCCCGGTTGCAGCAAGTTCCTGGAGCATGACAATCCTACTGCTATCACCGATGATCAATGGTGGAATACCGCTACCGACGCGTTGAATGCGTTGAATGCCGTATATGTGGGTATTCCTGATGGGGCTTCGGGCCGGCAGTTGATGTTCCTGGCTGCTTTAAGTGATGAAGCGGTGGCCCGTCAAAGTACCCGGGGCGATTATGAGTCATTTGTAAAAGGATTGCACAATGTTTCCTGGAATGTGGGCGAAGGGATCTGGGAAGATGATTTCAAAGACATCCGCCGCGCCTGCCGGTTCCTGGAAAATGTAGACCGCTGTTTTATGGAGGAAGACCTGAAAACACGTTACAAATATGAAGCCAGGGCTTTAAGGGCTTATTATCATATGGAGCTGATGATGTTCTTTGGTGGTATTCCCATTGTAACGGCTTCTGTAACAACCGAGGGAAGTTACCTGAAAAGAAATACAGAAGAAGAAGTGTACAATTTTGTTGTAGAAGAGCTCACTGCCTGTGCGCCTCATTTGCCTACAGTGTATACAACGAATACCGATTATAAAAGAATTACGGAAGGCACCTGCTGGGCATTAATCAGTAAGCTGGCGCTGTTTTATAAAAAATATGAAGTGGCCAGGGATGCCGCCAAAAAGGTAATAGACCTTGGTGTGTATGAGTTGTACAAAAGCAGCAATCTCAAAAACAGTTATGCCGACCTGTTCCTGTATGCCGGCGAAGTGAATAAAGAGCGGATATTCTTCCGGGAAAATACCGGTAGTGGCGGACAATGGAATACCTTTGCCCCACAGGGAGTAGGCGGGAAGACCGTTGTTTCCCCCACGGCTGCAGCCGTGAATAATTACGAGACCAAACAAGGTAAGACGATCTGGGAATTAGGCCCCGATTCTGCAAAGATCTACCAGAAAGACCCCAACTATAAAAGTAACCGTGATCCCCGGCTGGCTGCTTCACTGCTGCTGCCCGGTCAAACCTATTCATCCTATGTGTTGAAGCCTTTTGAAACGGCGCAAACCTATGCCGACCGGATTGGCGCGCAGAATGCCACAGCTACCGGCTTCTGGGTGAATAAGTACCTGGACCCTAAAGACAGGAATGCAGCGGCGGCTGCCCGCACACTGGATTATATGATCATCCGTTATGCAGAGGTATTGCTTAACTATGCCGAGGCGCTCATTGAACTGGACCAGTGGAATAACCCCGATGTGGTGAAATATATTAACGAAGTGCGTACCCGCGCTACCATGCCCAATGTGGATGTGACAACGTATAATTCGCAGGAAACACTCAGAACGTTGATACGGCGCGAGCGGCAGGCAGAGCTGGCATTTGAAGGAGGCAGGTTCTTCGACATACGCCGCTGGGGCATCCTGGGTACGGTAATGAACGGACAGGTATACGGCGCCGTTGACCCCACTACCAATGAACCGATAAAAGTGGAAGTGCGCTCCTGCAATCCCGACCGTGATTACCGCTGGCCCATTCCTCAAAAGGAAATACTGGCCAACCCGAAGATGGAACAAAATGATAAGTATTGAAAATAAACAGAAGCGGACTTGTAGTTATTTACGCTGCTACCCCCAAAGAACCAGCAACCAGTAACCAACAACCAGTAACACTCTCAACAACACTTTTCTCATTATGAATAGAAGAACCCTCATTAAGAATTTAAGTCTCAGCCTCGGCGCCGCTGTTATCAGAACAGATTCCATGGCCCGGGTAGAGGACAACGTGTTTGCCTACGGCCTTCCGGTTAATCCATTGCACAAACCACTGGACAAACCCGTGACCGCCATTACGCTGGGCGCCGGTAACCGGGGAAATGTATATGGCAACTTTGCCGCTAAGCATCCCGACCTGCTAAAAATAGTAGGGGTGGCCGAACCCATACCGCTCCGGAACGAACGCTATGCCACCAAACACCAGGTGCCGGCAGCCAACCGGTTCGATACCTGGGAGCGCGTATTTGAACGTCCTAAGTTTGCGGATGCGATTATCATCACAACACCCGATGCTTTGCATTATGCACCCTGCATGAAAGCACTGGCCATGGGCTATGATATACTGCTGGAAAAACCGATTGCGCCCACAGAAAAAGAGTGCCGCGATATCCTGGCCCTGGCCAAAAAAACAGGACGCATTGTTGCGGTATGCCATGTATTGCGGTATGCGCCCTACTTTGTAAAGATGAAAGAACTCATTGCCCAGGGCGCTATTGGCGATGTCATCAGCGTGCAGCACCTGGAACCTATTGAGCACCTGCACATGGCGCATTCCTATGTGCGGGGCAACTGGCATAACTCCAAAGCTACCACGCCCATCATCCTCGCCAAGTCCTGCCACGACCTGGACATTATTAAATGGGTGATCAATAAACCTGCGAAGCAGATCTCGGCCATGGGCGACCTGAAATGGTTCCGCAAGGAAAATGCCCCGGCAGGAAGTACCGCCCGCTGTACAGATGGCTGCGCCATTGAACGCACCTGTCCCTATTCGGCCATCAGGTCGTATTACGACAAGCGGCAACGCCTGTCTGTATTTGACCTGCCGGATGATAAGACAAAACATGCGGAGGTGATCATGGAAAAACTGAAGACGACCAATTATGGCCGTTGCGTGTACCGCATGGAGAATGATCAGCCCGACCATTATATCACCAATATCCGGTTTGCCGATAACATAACGGCCAGCTTCTCCATGGAAGCCTTCACTTCCTATGCCGGCCGCCGCACCCGTATTATGGGTTCTATGGGCGATATGGTGGGCGATATGAAAGAACTGGTGATTACTGATTTCAGGACCGACAAACAGGTGAAGCTGGTGCCCCAGGCTGAAGATGTGGAAGGATACAAGAACAGTGGTCATGGTGGTGGCGACTGGCTGCTGGCCCGTGACTTTGCGCAGGCCGTGGCCCAACAGAACCCGAAACTGCTCACCTCCACGATTGATGAATCCATTGAGAGTCACATCATGGGATTCATGGCAGAAGAAAGCCGTAAGAAAGACAAGGTCATGTCAATCACGATATAATACTGATACAGCATAATCTGCTACCCGGATAATATGTCAAAGGGTGGGTCGCTCAAACGGCTCACCCTTTTTTGATAAATGAACATACAAGTAGGATAAAAGGGTGTATCCGTCCTGTAATAAATATAACTTTATTACAAAGAAAATACCATGACTAAAAGAGACCTTACCTTGATAGGCATCACCATGCTGGTGATGTGCATTCCGCTGGCCATCATCGCCCATAAAAACCAGCAACCGGAAATGTCTTCTACTATTTTCGACTGGAGCACGATTAAAGTGACGCCCACCAAAACAGGAGAAAGACGCCAGTTCTTCCAGGCGCCCACGCCCACGCTCAATGAACTGGAATGTCATGTAACTACCTTGAATCCCGGCGAATCGCCACACCCGCCGCATCAACACCCGGATGAAGAGCTGATCATCATCAAAGAAGGTACGGTGGAGTCAACAGCCAATGGTGTCGTAAAAAGGGTAGGGCCGGGCTCAGTGATCTTCCAGGCGGCTAACCAACTACACGGCCTGAAGAATATCGGTACCACGCAGGCCGTTTACCATGTCATCAAATGGAAAACGGAAAAGACAGGAAAGCCAATTAAGGCAGGTAATTTGTAATGAGCACTATTTGATCGGACAAAGTCATTATCAAACTGACAAATCATCTTACAGGTTGTTTCCAAAAGACTAACATTCTCTTAAAAGCGAACATATCCAGTACTAAATACGAACAATTTATATAAATACATCATTTATAAAGAATTAAATAACAGTAATCGTATGATTTGGCATTTTCTTGGTTATTTTCATCATGAGTAAGTATACCAAAGTAGAACCGCATGATAAAAAACTATTTCAAAATAGCATTTAGAAATATTATACGCCACAAGGCCTATTCAATTATCAATATTTCCGGCATGGCCATAGGCCTTGCATCGAGCATACTGATCCTGCTTTGGGTACAAAATGAACTGAGCTACGACAAGTTTCATAAGAATGCCGGCCAGATATATCGCATAGCTGGCGATTTCGGTGATCTTAGAGTCGCAGTAAATTCGGAAGCTATGCCTGCCGGGTTAAAAGCAGAACTGCCGGTTATTAAAGATTATGTCAGGTTAAGTTTGCCCTCTACCATCCTGTTTGAAGCAGGCGACACGAAATTTGAAGAAAAACGCGTTTTCTATGCCGACCCAAGTTTCATGGATGTATTTTCCTTTCCCCTGGTAGCAGGTGATCGGGCTACTGCGTTAAACAGGGTGGATGGCATTTTAATAACGCAGGACATGGCCAAAAAATACTTCGGGAACGAAAACCCGATTGGCAAAATCTTGCGAAAAGACAATCGTGAAACTGTCGTCGTAACAGGTGTCCTGGCAAACATTCCGGCCAATTCAGACCTGCAGTTCGATTTTATAATGCCAATGGCTGTCATTCTAAAAACAGCGGAGAATCAGACTTATAATTGGGAGAATTTTAATTTCTACACCTACATTCAATTAGCTCAAAGTTTTGATCCCTCTCCTGCAAATTTAGCAACCCTGGAAAAGCAAATGAAGCAGTTATTTACTAAGCATAGCCCAATGCCGGTCGTGTTTCATTTGCAGCCTTTGACCAGGATCCATTTGGCGCCTGCAAGGATGGGAGATATGCCAGGTCACGGGAATGCGCAATATGTAAATATCTTTTTTATTACCGCTATTTTAATACTCATAGTGGCCTGCATCAATTTTATGAACCTGGCCACCGCACGCTCGGCCCGAAGGGCCAAGGAGATTGGCTTGCGCAAAGTGTCAGGAGCCATACGTGGGCAGTTGATCCTCCAGTTTTTAGGCGAGGCTGTTTTTATCTCATTGGTGTCGCTGTTTCTTGCGGTTGTAGTTGTCCGCTTATTTTTGCCGGTGTTTAATAACATCGCGGACAAAAAATTGGCTATCCCTTTTTCCGATCTGCACTTCTGGTTAAATCTTTTGGGCATCGCGTTATTGGTTGGATTGATTTCGGGCAGCTACCCGGCACTCTTTCTCTCCGGCTTCAACCCGGTCAAAGTGCTTAAAGGGAATCTAAGATCACTCGGCGGCAATTTGCTGTTCCGCAATGCTTTGGTGGTTGTTCAATTCACGGCATCTATCCTATTGCTGGTTGGCACGGTGGTTATTTATGATCAGCTTACATTCATAAAAGAGCGTAACCCGGGTTTTGAAAAGGCCAACCTTTTATATATGCCCATCAAAGGAGACCTCTGGACCAGGCAGCAGGCCTTGAAAATTGCGTTAAAACAAAATCCGGTAACCAGTGATTTCGCCATCACTTCTGACCTGCCTACCAATCTTCTAGCCGGAAATGAAAGTGCGAATTGGGAAGGCAAAGATCCCAACTTACAAATAGTTTACTCATTGATGGATGTCAATGAGGATTTTATAGACGTATTTAAGCTGAAGCTGGTAAATGGCAGAAGCTTTTCGAGATCATTTCCGGCCGATTCAAATAATTTCATGGTCAACGAAAAAATGCTGAGCGTTATGGGCTTGAGTCCCGAAGCAGCAGTTGGTAAGAAATTCTCGTTCACCGGAAGGGATGGTACGATCATTGGCGTTGTTAAGGATTTTAATTTTAAACCGGCGCAACAGGCTATCGAGCCACTGATCTTGCGCTATAACAAAGACGGAGGTTTTGTAGTGGTGAGGACACTGCCGGGCAAAACTAAAGCAACCATACAGGCGCTGTCAAAAATCAGCCAGCAGCTCAACCCGGCCTATCCCTTCAAATTCGATTTCCTCGACCAGGATATGGCCAATCTTTATAAGGGCGAACAACAGATGAGCAATATTTTTAACCTTTTTGCTATTCTGGGCATTTTTATCGCTTGCCTGGGCCTGTATGGACTATCTGCTTTTATGGCCGAACAGCGCACGAAAGAAATTGGCGTCCGTAAAGTATTGGGTGCGTCCGTCATCAACCTGGTTTATTTATTATCCGCTGGTATCACGAAGTTGATTCTTATCGCAATAATTATTGCTACACCACTTTCCTGGTGGGCAGTGAATAGCTGGCTGGCAAATTTTGCCTACCATATCCAGGTAAGTTGGATGGTATTCTTCGTTGCCTGCGTCGGAGCATTGGGCATTGCATGGCTCACGGTTAGCTATGAATCTATAAAAGCGGCAATTGTAAACCCGATAAAGAGTTTGAGAACGGAGTAATAGCTGTCGGGCAGAATCGATACCTAAAAGGAGTTCATTTTGTTTGAACTATTTAGCAACCTGGCATTGTAAGATTAGCTTACTTTTTTTAAATGAATTGTCCGGTCAAATAGTGTCTATTACAGGTAATTAATCATACCATTTGCATATATTAGAATATTTCATAACACTGCATAAAAATTATGTGGTATCCCAACCATATTGCTTCATTAACGTATTTAAAGGAAGGCTTAAAGGCTGTTTAATTTTTTATCAGTTATCTTAGTCCCTTGAGGGGCCTGCTTATGCTGAAATCTTCTACTATTTGCAACGGAAACTTATTTTTCAGGGTCAATACACCTATGCAACTACGAGTCGCTGTACTGGCACTAATCTTATTGCTAACCAATCGCTTACAAAGCCAAACCTGCACAACCCTGGGGCAAACCCCCGCCACTGCCTTCCCCGTTTGCGGATCAACGACTTTCAGTCAGGCCAATGTGCCCATTTGCGGCGGTACCGGCGTCCCTGTTCCGGACTGTGGCGCTGGCTATTCCGATAAAAATCCATTCTGGTACAAATTCACCTGCTTTACCGGCGGTACGCTGGGGTTCGTGATCACCCCCAATGACCTGGGTGATGATTACGACTGGATGTTGTATGATATTACGGGGCGTAATCCGAATGATGTATTTACCGATATCTCTTTGATCGTTACGGGCAACTGGGCCGGTACTTTTGGCCTCACCGGCGCTTCTGCCAACGGGGTATCCAAGATTGAATGTGGTTCCGACCCTGCCCAAAACAAGCCCACTTTTGCCAAAATGCCTGTACTTATAGCCGGCCATGAATACCTCCTGCTCATCAGCCATTTCACCGATTCACAAAGCGGGTATAAATTATCCTTTGGCGGCGGCACAGCCGTGATCACAGACCCCAAGCTGCCAGATCTGCAAAGTGCTACGGCTGCCTGCGGCGGTACCATCCTGCGGGTGAAGCTGAACAAAAAAATGAAATGCAACAGTCTGGCGGCTAATGGCAGTGATTTCATCTTGTCGCCCGCTGCCGGTAATATCACTTCGGCTACAGGAATAGGTTGCAGTGGTAGCTTTGATATGGACAGCGTAGTGCTCACAGTGAGTGGTGTCATTGCACCCGGCACGTATGACATTATCATGAAAAAGGGAAGTGATGGCAATACCATAAAAGATAATTGCGACCGGGAAATACCGGATGGGTCGAAAATTGCTGTTACGGTGTACCCTGCCGTACCTACACCAATGGACAGCATTAAGCCGGTATCCTGCGAGCCGGATGTGCTGCAACTGGTATTCAGGAACCTTATCCGGTGTAATTCCATTGCCCCCAATGGAAGCGATTTTGTGATCAATGGTTTGCCGGTTGGCATCAAAGGAGCTTCCGGCGTCTGTAACAATGGACTTACATCTGTCATCAACATACAATTGACCGGCCCTATACAAACAGCAGGTACCTGGAGTGTACAACTGGTACGGGGTACTGATGGCAATACCATTATTGATGAATGTGGATTTGAAACACCTGCCTCGGCCCTGCCTTTTGTTACCTACGACACGGTGAATGCCGACTTCAGTTATAACATTCTATGGGGTTGTAAGAAAGATACCGTGGAATTCTTCCATCCGGGCGCTAATAACGTCAATGAGTGGCACTGGAATTTTGACCATGTTGGCGGCAGCCAGTTGCAGAACCCCGTTTTTATTTTCCCCACCTTCGGCAGCAAAACAGTTTCGCTGGCCGTAAACAATGGCGTGTGCAGCGACAGCACGGCTGTTACCGTGCTCCTGGATAATGCCATGGACGCCCGGTTTGGCTATCCGGAGTTCCTCTGTCCGGAAGACAGGGCTGTCTTCACCGATAGCAGCATGGGTAAGATCGTTGCCTGGAACTGGACTTTCAGCAATGGCAATTCCAGCGGGCAGCAGCAGCCCGAACCCCAGCGCTATCCAAGGCCTGTGGCAAGGACCGTATTATATACCGTGAAGCTGGTGGTGGAAAATGATAAGAACTGCTTTGATTCAGTCACGCACAAGGTAGGGGTAGTCACTTCCTGCTACATCGTTGTTCCCAGCGCCTTTAGCCCCAATGGTGATAACAACAATGAATACCTATACCCGCTCAATGCATTCAAAGCCACCAATCTGCTATTCAGGGTGTATAACCGGTATGGGCAGGTCGTTTTTGAAACAAATGACTGGAAAAAAAGATGGGATGGCACTTTGAATGGGCAGAAACAACCGTCCGGCATATACGTATGGACACTCTCCTTTATTCACAGCGATACGAAACAAAAGATTGTTCAAAAAGGAACTACAGCCCTCATACGGTAATGTAAACACACCGCCCGCTAAATGAAAAAGGAGCCTTATCCGGGCTCCCTTTCGTATATACACATTCAGCACTAATAAAAATTCGCTCTGCTTGCCAGATCGTCTCTTCGTTTGGACTCATTCACTTTAAGGACCCGGCCATCAAGCATTACCCCGTTTAAGGCAAGAATAGCTTTTTCCGCTTCCCCGTTTTCAGGCATATCTATAAAAGCAAACCCACGGCTGCGGTTGGTGATCTTATCCATGATGATGGCAACAGAAGTAACAATTCCATAGGGAGAGAATAATTTTTTCAGGTCTTCCACTTGTACAGTGAAGCCTAAATTCGAAACATAAATGTTCATTTCAATGAATTTAGAAGTAAAAGTTATCTGAGAAAAAGCAGGAGGTAAAGGAAGATCAATTGGTAGTGCTATTCATTCGCATTACTAAGTGCTGGTAAACTCAAATCATTAACTCCCTCAAGATAGCTGTATTTTTCCATCTTTCCTATTATATTTAGTGTATTGTATTTAACAGATGTTCCTCTACCTTCACCGGTCATTCTTTCGTTTAATACATTTATCGCTGCATGAAACTACAGGTTAACAGAACAGGCATTAGATTGAGTCCCGACTTTACGAAGGTAATTCCAAGGTTTTTTAATACTGGCGATGAACGCTCCCTGGCACTGATCTATAAAGTGTTGCAGATGCCGGATAAGGAAGCGGAGGATACATTGCTCCGGGTGTTTGATGAGTTCAGTAAACGCTACCGGAACATCGAGGTTATTTTTGAAAAGCATTTTGATTTGATCAGGCACCTGCTGCCGGAAAAAGAACAACTTACGCTATCCAAACAAAGAAAACTGCTCATTGGATCTTACTTTACCATGGAATATTCTTTGGAAGCTGCCGCACTCTTCAATCCTTCCATAGTGGAAGATCCGGATCAGTCTGGTACAACGGCCGATGAAAAAAATGTGATCATCAGTTTAAGGGCTACAGGTGAAGGACATATTTCATCACTGGTATTTAAACGGGGAAAACTGGACAAGAATTCCATGATCCATTTTGAGTCTTCGGGCAGGTTCGTAAGCGAAGGACTGATTACAGAAAAAAAGAGGAATAACAAGGCTGCTTTTGAAGAACTATTGAGTCACACCATATTACCCGGACCTATACGCCAGGATATTCTCCATCAGTTGCACGATACCTTTTCCTACAAAGAACTGGAATCAATTCTTAAAAACGCCTTGCGACAGATTGACTCCGCCACAGAAAGAAATAAGCTGAAATATGACATCCTCAGTATGGTAAACACCAGTTATGAAGTGAACTTCCCTGCTGATTCATTAATCACTGAGCGGGTCATTTTCCCGGTTACCTTTACGGAGAAAAACGGCATTGAGGATGCCCGGTTTGTAAAATTTACAGCAGAAGATGGGACTGTTCGCTATATCGCTACTTATACAGCCTATGATGGTTCTTTTATTTTACCTCACCTGATTGAAACAAAAGACTTCCTGCGTTTTAAAATATCGGCCCTTCATGGAAAAGCGGCCATTAACAAAGGCATGGCTTTATTTCCAAGAAAAGTAAATGGTCAGTATGTGATGCTTGCCCGTATTGACGGGATCAACAATTATATTATGTTCTCAGATGACCTGTACCTGTGGGAAACCGCCACTTTATTACAGCATCCACAGTCACCCTGGGAATTTGTGCAAATCGGCAACGGTGGTTCTCCCATTGAAACTGAACAAGGATGGCTTGTTATTACGCATGGAGTGGGACCTATGCGTAAATATTGCCTGGGGGCCAGCCTGCTTGATCTGAATGATCCTTCCAAAGAACTGGGGAGACTAAAAGAGCCGTTACTGATGCCCAACGAGGAAGAGCGGCATGGGTATGTACCTAATGTAGTATACTCCTGCGGATCATTTATTCATGGTGATACCCTGTTTCTCCCATATGCTGTTTCAGATCATGCTACTTCATTTGCCACTGTTTCTTTAAGCGGATTATTGGATGAGATCATGAGTAGCCGTTAATCAGCTCATTCTGCCAGTGCTGAGGCTACTACTATATGTGATATCCAATAAGCGAGTGTACTTTCCGCACCCTGGTTCTGGTTGATCCCTGAAGGGTGTAAGCCATCCGCACATCCCCCCGTAAAAGGATCATACAGCGACACCCCGAGGTCATTGGCGCCCAGGAACCATTGATAGCTTTTGTACATACGTGTCAGGTATTCTTGCTCCCGGGTAATACGGAATGCCTGCTGATAAAAAAGGACCATAGCCATTACATCTATGCCCTGCTGATCGAACTGAGCTGCAACGCCGCCCTTTTTAAGCCATCCTTCGTTACCTATGGGTCTTACTATTCCATGATTAAATACTTTAGATTCAAGAAAGCTCATAGATTCCAGGGCAATGGTCAGGTATTCTTCATGCTGCGTAACCTCGTAGGCATTTAATAAAGCCAATGGCGGTATGGCATTATCATACGTGAGAATAGGCTCAAACCAATCCCATCCATCCTCCTGGTTATCCTTATACATCCTGGTCAACTTATCGGAAAGATGAATGACCATCTCTCTTTTCACATCATCCGGAAAATTGTATTTGATATACTGGCAGATGCCTATAATGGAACTGGCAATAGCACGTAAAGAGATCAGTTTGCCTACATGAGGATAGGCCTTATTAAAAATGTCTATACCGGTTTTAGTGAGCAGGGGTGTTACGCCTTCGTTGACTAAAAATCCCAGCGCCATCAGCGTCCTTCCAAAAGAATCTTCCGAACCCCGCTCTTCATGTGTTACTTTGGAATAACTCATAAAATTGAGGAAATGTCCATCGCTCGTTTGCATATAATGGATAAAACTCAGGTATATGGGAAGCAGGGAGGTAATTACCTCCTTTTTTTTGTTCTTACTCGCCCACACAGCCAGCAATAAAGCCCGGGCATTATCATCAATGCAATACCCTTCCTTCCTGTTTGGCATGTCAAATACGGCATGTTGAATAATGCCGGTAAGGTCTGTTAAATTATTAATGTGCTTAAAATTTAAGGCCGGTAACTGAGCCGCGCTGAAAGGCGCCGGCTTTGAAGAACGTATCATTGTTTTCGTTTCCATATAAACTTTTTATGAATTAACGGGCTATCCCGGCCGGTACCTCAGTAGCGACAGTTGGGGTGCCCAGAATGCCACCAAATAATTGTGTATGCGCCTGAGCTACATTTGTCCAGGTGGTGTCTCTTGTTTTTAAAAATGCGTTGTGCCCCATTTGAGTTCTCAGTTTGCTGTTTTCCAGCAATAGCACGCCCTGCTCCGCCAACTCATTTTCTCCGCTGCCTGTGAGGATAATGCCTGTTTCCTCATCCAGCATTTCTTTAGCCAAAACAAATGAATTAGAGATAATAGGACATCCGGCGCTCATCGCATACAAGAAAGTGCCGCTTACTGCCTGGTCAGGATCTTTGGAAGTAAACAGGTATATGTCTGTTAATGCCAGGTACTCCATAAGCTTTTTCGTAGGTACATATTCGTTCACCAGCCGTACGTTCTGTTGGAGGTCGTAATCATCAATGATCTGTTGCAGGTAATTACGGTATTTTTCACCTTCCTGCTGTAACAGGTTGGGATGGGTATTACCTATTACAACATACATGGCCTGTGGAAACTTACTGCTGATTGCTTTCATGGCCATAATCCCCTTTTCTATTCCTTTATTAGGACTTAGTAAGCCAAAAGTAGTAAGCACCAGTTTATTGCTAAGACCGTAATCCTGTTTTAAGTCATGGATATTTTCCTTACTGGCCGTATGTGTGCCATGAGGTATGATGATAATTTTTGCTGTACTGATATGATAATCCTCCTTCAGCAGGCGGGCGGAATTTTTTGTCATTACAATGATTTTATCCGCCAGCAAACAGATCGCTTCAACAACCTTTGATCTTTTAACATCCGGGGTGGGCAATACGGTATGAAACCGGATAATAAATGGTTTTTCCAGGAGGGCTAAAAAGCCCAGTAAATATTCACCCAGCTCACCGCCATACAAACCAAATTCATGTTCAATACAAATCAGCTCAATAGAAGTGTCCTGGTTAATAAGGTGAGCTGTTTCAATGCAGGAATCCAACTGGTGAGCGTCCATTACCAGGCTAACGGGGAAATTATACAGTCCTGCATTCGACTTTTTATCCAATGCGCAAACAGTAATGATAAACGCGTTTTTTTTATTAAAGTTGATCGCATTCAGGAGGTCCTGTGTAAAACTGGCTATCCCACACTTCGCCGGCGGAAACGTGCTTATGAAAAGTATCTTTGATGGCATAATGGCTGGTGTCATACTTATTAAATATGTTAATTAAATAATGCGCAATACAGCTTACGCCTGACGGGGCAGGTGTAACACTTAAACCAGTATTGCAAAAACTAAACATTGGAAGCCCGGGTAAGAATAGCTTACAAAAACGGGAAGAACGATCTTAGGTTGAAGGAATAGCTTCTGAATTAATTAAAGGTAGTTCATTTAGTTGGAGCGGCCTATTAAATTATGCAGGAATGCTTTTAAGGATAGCACAGAACACATGGTCTGTCTGCGTTTGGTTTCGTTTGTCTTACTGTAGTTTGTGTATATTGATCATCAAAATTGTACATTTGGGAAACCAGGTATGACACACAAATCGTTACAGCATATCCTTTTAATACCGGCTCTTTGGCTGGTCCTGGCAAAACCCCTGCAGGCGCAGGTTCATGTCCATCCCGATTCCATCAGGCATAAGATGCAATGGTATGCCGATGCCAAACTGGGCATTTTTATTCATTGGGGTATTTATGCAGTGGAGGGTATTGGTGAAAGCTGGAGCTTCTTCAATAAGGAGATCAGCCATAAGGATTACATGAAACAACTGGATGGCTTTACTGCCGCCCGTTATAAACCCGCAGCATGGGCTGCCCTCATTAAAGAAAGCGGCGCCCGCTATGCAGTGATCACCACCAAGCACCATGATGGCGTAGCGCTTTGGCCCACTGCTCAACAACATTATAGTGTGCCGGCGCATACACCTGCCCGGCGTGATGTATTGACACCTTTTTACCAGGCCCTGGATAAACAAGGCATTAAACGCGGCGCTTATTTTTCCCTGATTGATTGGAGTCATCCTGATTATCCTGGCTTCCTGCGCGACAGCGGTCGCTACCGTATTGCCGATGACCCGCAACGCTGGCAACGGTTCCGTACATTCTTCCAGGCGCAGATCAATGAACTGAACCGGGCCTATCATCCGGACCTCTGGTGGTTTGATGGAGACTGGGAGCACAGCGCCGAAGAGTGGGAGGCGCTGGCAGTACGTACAAGCATCCTGCGCGAAACGCCGGGCGCCATCATTAACGGCCGCCTGAAAGGATATGGTGATTATGATACGCCCGAACAAAACTTCCCGGTTACCCGGCCGGCTTTCCACTGGTGGGAGCTGTGCATGACCATCAATAACAACTGGGGGTATCAGCCAAAAGATACGGCCTGGAAAACACCCTATGAGGTCATCACCATCTTTGCCGATGTAATTGGCAATGGGGGTAATATGCTGCTGGATATTGGTCCCCAAGCAGATGGTTCCATACCACCGCAGCAGGTACAGGTATTGAAAGAACTGGGCCGGTGGACCAAAAAACACGAAGCAGCTATCTATGCTACACTGGGTGGTATTGCACAGGGACATTTTTACGGCCCTACCACCTTATCCAAAGATTCATCTACCCTCTATTTATTTATACCGGCAAAAACAACCGGGCAGGTAGTCGTGAAAGGACTGAAGAATGCCATTAAGGAAATAAAAGTGATCGGTAAGGGACAGTTGCTGCAACATAAGATCGTGGGCAAGATTTCCTGGAGCCCCGTGCCGGGACTGGTATACATTCCTATACCGGCTGCTGTGCAGGATGAGTATATGACTGTACTGGCGCTGCAACTGGATGGCCCCGTACGGCTGTACAGGGGGCAGGGTGGGCTTAACTGACAGTCCATCTTACCGGATCAGCATTACTATTCCTTTTCTGTAAACAGTGCCACAGGTAGTAGTAGCTTTTACCTGGTACATATATCCGCCGCCCGGCTGTAATGCCCCTTTGTATGTACCATTCCAGCATTGTGTCGGATTACTGGTGTGAAAAACACGCTCGCCCCATCTGTTGAATACTTCAAATTGCAAGGATGTTACCTTGCCCCAATACTTTAAACCAAAGCAGTCATTATTATGATCATTATTGGGCGTAAAGGCGGAAGGCATGGCGTATTGGTTGAGTTGTTGGGTGAAGTCAACAGCTACTGTTATAGAGTCTCTGGCAACGCAGCCATTGCTGTTGGTGACCGTTACATAATAAGTAGTGGTTTGCAAGGGCGAAACAACAGGATTGGCTACGGTCAGGTCCGTAATCCCCGGCTGCGCATCCCACTGGTAAGTACGTCCGCCTGTAGCCTGGAGAACAGCCTGCCCGATCGAACAAGTAATGCTATTCGAGCTGGTGACTGATGTTGCCGGCAGGGAATACACCGTAACCGGTACACTTAAGGTGGCTGTACGTTGACAGGTATTTTCCTTTATACGCACATCATAGCTGGTCGTTGTTGTTGGATATACCTGCAGTGAGGCAGTGTTGCCGGGGATAGGGATGTTGCCCGATGACCAGGCATATTCGTCTCCTCCGGAGGCCGTGAGCGATAGCGCTTCTCCTGGGCAAATAGGATTGACCGGCGCCACGGCAAATTGGGGCGCGGGATGAAGGGCTACTTTTACGGAATCTTTACTAAAACACCCGTTGCCTCCTTCCACCAATACCACATATTCAGTAGGTGTTGAAGGAGAAGCTGTAGGATTAGGGATGGCTGTATTATTAAGTCCCTGCTGTGGCCACCAGGTATAAGCAACGGCGCCCGGCGCGGTGGCCGATAAGGGGGTAGTAGTCCCGGGGCAAATGGTAGCATCATTGCTGATGGTGATGGCAGGTGGGGCTTTGATGCCAATAACGACGGTATCTTTTGCTTCGCAGCCCTGCGCGTTGGTGCCTGTAACAATATAAGTGATGGGCTGTTCCGGCGTTGCAATGGGATTGGGAATGTTCTGGTTACTAAGGTATGTATTGGTATTCCATTGATACTGGCTGCCGCCGGTGGCCTGTAACGGGACCGGCTGACCGGCACAAACAGTGGTATCATCAATAGTGACCACCCGCATCTGGCATAAAGCTGCCGACGGGATAAAATAATCTTCCACTTCACCATCCTGCGCAAATCCGGTTGCGGGTTGGGCCGATGCAGCGTCTGATGAAAGGCGAAGCCTGAAACCATAGCCTGTCGCAGTTCCTGTTGGTAAAAAAGTCGGTAAGCCGGTCCATGTTAAGGTAGCAACAGTTGTATTGGGAGGAACTGTTACGGAAACAGATTCATTATTATCAAACCTGCCATTCCTGTTGTAATCGAACCAGCCTGTCAGGTAGGCATCTTGCCCTGTTGTATTGCTCAATGCAACGGGAATACTGTAGGTGCCTGTATGGGTGTAAACGGGAAAGGCGCTGGCATTTTCTTCATCCACGCCGTTGGCATCATCATCCATCGATTCCTGCCCGTCGGCATCAGGCGGCACGGTGCCTATATACAAAAACTGGTCTTTACGCACAGTTGGCAGGGGTGGCAGGTAATTACAACCGTTGACAGGCGTATACATTTGCCGGTGGTGCGCTACTCCATACGAAGCTGGCAGATCGCCACGGTCTACAGGCGCCAGGATGCCAAAAGCTGCAGCTATGCCACCCCGTTCAAGATGGTCAAACGTTGTGTTAATGGTCAATGTTCCGCTGGATGAGTTGGTCACGATCACAGGATTCTGTCCGGTGGCGGAAGACCCGCCATAAGTTTCGCTAATGGCAACCGTTTGTGTATTACAACCGGTTAATGGGTTGGTTGTTTGTGGTGAGTTCCTGAAAAAATCAGTTGCCTGCCAGTTACTGCCATCGGTTTGCAGCCTGATGATTTCGTTTATTGATCCCGCTTCTGCATCCGCAGCCACGAAAGTAAAAGCAGTGGGCATGCCTGCCCGGGTAGCTGTTATACGCATGGTAAAAGAACTGGTGCTGCCAGGCGTGAAGGCATATTGATACAGGGCAGGTTGGATCGCCGGATCGGTAAAATTGTACAGGAAATGAAGTACAGCGCCCTGCCAGGTATTCATGACCCGCGGGGTGGGAGCGTCTGGCGACACCTGCGAAAAGGTAATGGTCACCACCATACCGTCACTGGTCGTGAAAGTACGGGAAGCACCATTGGTGACCGTGAATCCCGCCCAGTCAAACCACCATATTTCATTGCGTAGGTTCCCTGTTCCGGTGGTAGCATACTGAGCCGAAGTACATATATAAAAAAATAAGAGCAGGGTGAATGATAAAGATCGCTTAAGCATGCAGGAACGACAGAAGTTTTTAAGGGTTGAATGATACAATTGCAATGTAAATCAATAACGCGGTTCTGCCTGAAATATGACGTATAGGAAATAGTTATCTTTGATCGTAAATGGGGCTGATAATATGACGAAAATAAAAGCTATAATTACCGGTGCTACCGGCATGGTAGGAGAAGGCGTATTGCATGAATGCCTGTTGCATCCGCAGGTGGAAGCGGTACTGGTCATCAACCGGAAGCCCTGCGGCGTAGCACATCCCAAACTGAAAGAGATCATACACGCGGATTTCTTCAACCTGCAGCCAGTTGAAGATCAGTTGAGCGGCTACAATGCCTGTTACTTTTGTCTGGGCATTTCTTCAGTAGGCGTTAAGAAGGACGATTACTATAAGACTACTTATACATTGACCATGCACGTGGCGGAAACACTGGTAAAGCTGAATCCAGGTATGACCTTCTGTTATATATCCGGCCGGTCAACCGACAGCAGTGAAAAAGGCAGGATACACTGGGCGCGGGTGAAGGGAAAAACAGAAAATGACCTGATGAAGCTGCCTTTCAAAAAAGTCTTTGCGGTGCGACCGGGTTTCATGAAGCCCACCAAAGGATTAAAAAATACCCTTCCCTTTTATAAATACATCAACTGGCTCTATCCCATTGGCCGGGCTTTATCTCCCGGCGGCTTTTGTGAGCTCCGCGAATTAGGATTGGCCATGATCCAGGCCATCAATCTTCCGGATGACAGGAAGGTGCTGGAAGGGAAGGACATTATTGCGTTGGCTAAAACTGCGACGACGTAGCTTCATTGATCTCCTTGCGCAACTCCGATAGTTTTATGGCATAAGCCTGTAGCTTTTTATCTTCTTCTGTTTGCGGTGTCCACGCAGGTACCGGAACGGTTTTGCCATTATCATCCACTGCCGCAAATACGATCACACAATGGGTGGTTTTGGTTTCCACTTTTGTTTTGGGATTGGTGGCCTTGATGTCTACTGCTATATGCATGCTGCTCCGGCCGGTATAAATGATCCGTGCCTGTACTTCTACAATTTCACCGATATGGATGGGATTGATAAACCGGATGCCACCAACATATACTGTCACACAATACTGACTGCTCCAGTTTACTGCGCAGGTATAGCCTGCCTGGTCAATCCACTTCATCACTGCGCCTCCATGTACCTTGCCACCGAAATTCACATCTGCAGGCTGACTTAAAAAACGAAACTTAACAATGTTGTCTGTCATGTATTGCCGGAATTTGAAAGCGGAAGATATAAAAAAAGAGGCTGACATGTGTCAGCCCCCTTTTAACAAAGCAAGACGGAATATCATTACAACTTTATCAGCTTCACAGTCTGCACATTATTCCCCTGCTTCACCTGCAGGTAGTAAATACCGGGTCTGTAACCGGCGCCAAGCGTAAGCAGTCCATTAGCTGCCAGTCCGGTTCTTGACTCAACCGTGCTACCCGTATTATCTGTCACTATAATACTCAAGGACTGCTGGGATGTGCTCAACGTGAGTACATAGAATTGATAAGGAGAAGGATTGGGGAATGTTTTCACGGTGAGTATGCCATCCGGGAATGGATCATTGGGAATGCGCGGTACCCGCACAGGTACCTGTTGGGTGCTGGTATTGCCCGATGAATCAGTAGCGGTGATCGTGATCGTGTAGGTTCGTCCATTGCCAAACAGGCCACGCTCTGCCCGCAACTTCACATGATGTTCATCCACAATAACCCAGTCAGGCGCTAAATAACCATACAGACCACCGGTTACCGGCTCATTGCTGGTAACAGAGAGGGTAGTGGTCACTGCTCCGCAATTATCAGTGGCCACATAATCAACCGCAACATCCTTCATCTGCAAATTAGGCGGCCATATCTCAGCCGGACTGGTGCTAACACTGGTAATCAGCGGACTTTCCTTGTCTTCTACAGTAACTGTATAGCTATAACCGGCTGCATTACCAGCTTCATCTGTTACTGTCCAGTTCACCAGTGTAGTACCGGGTTGGAAGGTGACACCCTGTAAGGTATTGGCTGCAACAGGGGCAGACGTCAAGCCTTTATACGTGAGGGTATAGGAATAAGCAAGTGTAGCGCTGCAATTGTCAGTGGCACCGATGTCCAGTTGTGTGCCGGCTGTGAAATCACAGGTGGCAGAGTCGGCCGCGAATACTTTTACAGTACCATTGCTGAGTGTGCTATCCAGGGCAGTGATCAGCGGAGCTATGCTATCCTGTATGGTGAGTGTAAACTCGCAGGAGGAAGCATTACCGCCTGCATCGGTAGCGGTCAATACGATTGCTACTGCGCCACTTCCATGGATAATGGTTCCGGCAGCCGGTGCTTGGGTAACAACAATGCCTGGCGCGTTGGTTTGTCCATTCACCAATGCCTGTGTGGTATAATCGGGTAGGGTAACTGCACAAGCTGTATCGAGGGTCAAGAATTGATTACCCGGACATACAATCACCGGTGGCAGGTTGGAAGCGGTATTGGATACTACGCTCTCATTGTGAAAATGGTCCAGCGCGGTAACTGTATAATAATAAGTCGTTCCGGGAATCCCTGTTTTATCAGCAAAGACGGTGGTGTCTGTATTGGTTATGGCAAGGATATTATTGGCATTGCTGATGTCGATGACAGTGTCTTCCGAACGGTACACTACAAAGCGGATGGCTCTGTTCAACTCATCAGCAGCAACACGTTTTGTCCAGTTCAATACAATGGAGTCTCCTGCATATTTTATAACCGTGAGTGAAGAAGGCGCTTCCGGCGCTGTACTATCACGCCAGGGCATGCGGGGGAGTAACGCAGGCTTCTGATAAAAGAATAACCGTAGGGAATCACGGAAACCCAGCTTGCTACTGCTGCGCAGACTGTTGGTATTATAAATAGATTGTCCGTAAATATTAGGATACAACGGGTCTCTGTTGAGACGTACTTCATTGGGTATTTGGGAGGGGTTGGCCCAGTTAGTGCCTTGTGCAGGATCATTCACTTTATAGCCCGCCATGCCAATATAAATATGCCGGCCACTGGCCTGGTTATTCCACCAGGGAATAATGACGGCATAGTTAGCGCCGGGCTGCCCGATATACCAATACACCTGCGGCGCAATATAATCCACCCATCCTTCCTGTAACCATTTTTTAGAATCAGCAAACAGGGTGGTGTAATGTTCCAATCCGCTGGTAGGTGTACCAATAGCAGGATTGGTACTGTTGCGGTAGATGCCGGAAGGCGATACACCAAACTTCACCCAGGGTTTCATGATCTTGATTGTATCAGATACGCGTTGGATCAACAGGTTTACATTATCACGTCGCCAGTCGGCCCGGCTGGTGAAGCCGCGCGGGTCAAGGGCGAAAGAAGAATCATCATTATAGGGTGTAGTACCGGCAGGAGCAGCAGGCGGATAAAAATAATCATCGAAGTGGATACCATCTACTTCATAACGCTGAACAATATCAGTGATCACGCTGGTAATATGGTCACGCACTACAGCCAGACCGGGGTCCAGCACGCGCAAGATGCCTTGGCTCAGCAACCAGTCGGGATGTTGTTTAGTCACATGGTTGGCGGCAAAGCCGGGAATATTGTTGGAGTTGGCGGCTGCCCGGTAGGGATTGAGCCAGGCATGGAATTCAATGCCACGTTTATGGCATTCTTCAATCATGAATTGCATAGGGTCCCACGCTGGATTGGGCGCTTTGCCTTGTGTGCCGGTCAGGTCGGCCGACCAGGGTTCAATAGCGCTGGAGTAGAGGGCATCGCATTGGCTGCGCACCTGGATGTACAGGGTATTAAGACCTGTTGCTTTGTGGTGTTCAAGAAGGGTAAGGAAAGCGGCGCGCTGCTGCGCAGGCGTTTGTGTGCGGTTGGGCCAGTCAATATTGGCATACGTGGCAATCCACGCGCCACGCATTTCCCTTTTGGGAGGCTGCTGACCGAGCGCCAGCAGATTTACAGCTAATAACAATACAGCAAGTAAAGATCTTTTCATACGCGTTAGTTTTGCAGGTTTGTACCTAAAGTACAGAAAGGGCTGCAAAAATTTGCGACTTTAAGCCCGTGTGGATATTAAAATAACCTGCAAAAAAACGCAGCGATCTGTGAGCTTGTAGCACGGCTATGCGAGGCTTGCAGCCTCGCAGTTCTATTTCATTGCTTTCAGCAATACTTACACAACCGACTCTGCCAGGTGTGCCGGCGTATTGGCGATATATGTGTCCAATTGGGTATCCTCCAGGAATTTATTGGAAAATAGCTTAGCGGTCTTTTCTGTCAGCAACGCGCTCCGGTATTCCATCCAGGTGATGGCCTTATTGCCATACATATGGTGTACTAGTCCAGGAAACGACCAGTCGGCATTCTTACCCCAATGAATGGTAAAGGGAATATTATTGGCTTGCAATACTTCGATGGTGCGTGTACAGAATTGTTCCAGGCTGATGATCTTGTTCTTCTTCGCTTTCCAGATCAGGCCATCAATCTCCAGCATGCAGGTAATGGGAAATCGCGTAAAGGCTAATGTGGCGTCGGACTGCTTTACAAACCGCATCGCATAAATGCCGGGGATAGGCCCTTCTTCCCGGGCCAGCTTCGTCAATAAGCCAAGCGCCTGAGGGGCATTTGTATGATCAATACCTACAGCAATAGCATAAGCCGGTCCCTGGTAAGGCGCATCCCAAAAGATCTCGGCCAGGGTGCCGGTCACTTCAAGGTCTACGGGTGGCAGCACTGATGTTTGTAACAGCTTGATCAGTTTGGGGATGCTGTTCTTAAACTTTTCTGCAATCTTCGTAAACAAGATGATCAGGTCGCGGTAAATGGCTGTCTTCATACGTGGCAGCGGATCAGGATACTCCTGCACATACGGCTTTTTATAAATCGCTTCTACCACATAATCGGGATCATCCACGTAAGGATTGATAAACACTTTATAATGGAAGGGACGGTTACCTTTTCCATTGGCATCGGTTTCCCCGGGGATCGTGAAGGGGGAACTGGCAAAGTCCATCGTTTTGGCTAGCTCCAGGGCCAGGTCTTTATTGATCTTCTTTACATACCGTTTTAATAAATAGCGGTCTTCTGTTTCCATCACAACGCCATGTATAAAACCAAAAGCACCCAGGCCCACGAGGGCGGCATTAAACAATCCGTCATTGCGTATTACCCTCGCCTTAATGCGTTGGGCAAACACCTCATTCAGGGCAGGTTGTGTATGGCGTTCCAGGTACACAATGTCATGGGGATCGGGCCCGATGATCAGGTTCAATCCTACCACACTGTCCTGTACGGAACCTGTATCCAATGCCGATCCATGCACGCCGGTAGACACACAGCCGGCAATCGTTTGCCCATTGCTGGCGCCGGTGGCCTTGATGGATTTGCCATGATCAAATACAAAGTTGTGCATCTCCTTGATCACATTCCCGCACTGGAAGAAAAACAGGTTCTCCCGTTTGAAGGCAGCGTTGGGATGCATCTCATCTTCGAGGATAGCCTTCTTTAAATTCATGTCCGCGTTGAAATGCATATTGTCCTTCTGGTGGGCAACATGGTTCATAGACCAGGCAGAACCATAGGCCCTGAACCCTTCCTGTTTATCCAATGCGGCTTTAATAAGCCGTTGGATCTCGGCGGCTGCATCATTGTAACGGTCAATCAAAGAAGGCATATTGCCTTTTCCTTCCAGGGAAGTTTTATACAATACCTTGGTAGGGAAGGGGCCATTATTATGGAAGGTATCCCAGGTCCCTATTGCATGTTTCGTAGTTGTTGCCATAGCAATTCGTGTAATTCGTTTTAATGTGTTTTCTGCTCGTTGCCTCGTTGCCTCAATGCCTTCCTACTGCTCCTTCATACACACATATTTGATCTTCACCCTTCTTTTTTTACCAAACGTGATTGCGCTCAGCAATACACCGCCGAAGGTGACCCGGTATTCTACAGAAAAAAAGCACCGGGAAGGGCATCTTTCAATCAGGTAAAAATCACCTTCTATCAATTTCAGGGAAATCGTCGTGTCCAGCACATGCACTTTCTTGCCCCTGTAAAAGTTATCGGCAGTATTGAGCGGGTCAGGTTCGGGTACGCCTTCCCGGTTCACGATGCGTACCGAATAGCAGGACGACAGGAAGAATAGCGCGATGAAGGAGGAAAGCAATAAGAGAGGCAGCTTTGGGCGTATACAAATCCGTGTATTCATGGTATAGTTGTTTTGGTATGATATATACAGGGACGGATTATACGCACTAAATATCCATATTATTTTGATAATGGCAGATACCACTTTGTGGGTACCTGCCATTATCTATGCATCATTGTGTTAAAAATACATTACACTATGGACGGTATTGCCACACCTGATCAACCTTACTTGTCGTGGCATATCCTGCGCCGCTGGTGCCCACATAGTAAAGCCGGTTCCATGGATCGGGCAGCACCGGGATATACTTCCGCTCGAACCAGGTATTGGAACCGGGATCATACCGCCATAGGTCGTGAGTCAGCGTATTATCTTCACCCAGATCGCCTGCTCCGGCATATACCTTGCCCTTGAGCACAAATCCTTTCAGGCCACACCTGACACCGCCGCCAAAATCGGCCTTCTGCGTCCAGGTATTGGTCACGGTGTTGTATTCCCACCAGTCTTTCAGGGGCGTAGGTGTTTTAGTGATGATCCCGGAACTGAGCTGTACCTTGGTAATGACCGTTTCACCGGTACCATAATAGATTTTATCACCCACGGCAAAGCTACAGGAACGGTACCTGGGCCAGCCGGGTGTATTCGCCCTTTTTGTCCAGGTGTCGTTTACAAAATCATATTCCCAGTTCTCGGCATGCAGTACCGGGTTCAGGTTAGCGTCAAAATCACTACTTCCTCCCATCATATAACCTTTGAAAGCAGTAGCGGTATAAGCGCCTCCGGAAGTTTTTGTGCCTGGATAATTGGCTTTGTCGGTCCAGGTCTTCGTATTCACATCATAGGCTTTCAGGTATTTCTCCCATTTCAGGAAATAGGCCTTCGACTGGTAAGAAAACAGGTAGCGCGCGTTTTTGAACTCTATGTCCGAACCGACCTGGTTCCAGGTAGCTTGACCGACATTAAACTGATATAAAACCCAATCACCCAGCACGTGTAACTGGTCATTCACTACGAATGGAGGACTGAAGGAGGGGGTCGGATTAACCTGTATAGCGGTCCATGACAGCTTGTCCCAGGTATTGGCAAGCAGGTAAGAAGGCAATATAGGGCTTGTTGTAGGAAGAGGTTCTGAGGGAACAGGCCCTTCAAGGGCTTGCTTACTGCAACCGGCCAATAACCATACGATACAACAAATGAAAAGGCGCACCATGCGTGCGCTGTGTGATACAATAAACATATTTATTAAAGGTTTAAGGCCAGCAAGGTAAAGCGCCGGTAAAGGGCCTTAAACGGGAACTTAATAACCGGAAAGATTATTGAGTGATTGGTATAACCAGACAATGCATCTGCTACTGATATAAAGTAACTGACCTACGGTTTCAAACCTACGATCGTCGGTTTCAGGCTTCCATAAGGAGTGCTAAGCAGACTATCTTGAGGGGCATTTTAGACAGGGCTTTGGCGTATCTTTATACAAATCAAAGCCATGCAACAGAAACATGTATCCATCCTGGTACCGGAGGGGCAGAACAACGTGAGCAGTATCATAGGTCCCTACAAAATACTCAACAAGGCCGATGAATACTGGCGGAAGCTGGGGCATGAGTCTGTTTTTCGTGTGCAGGTAGTAGGACTTTCTAAAACCGTGGAGTTATACGATGGCTTGTTTACCATCAGGCCACATGCCTGCATTTCAGAAATTGATCATACAGACCTCATCATCATTCCTGCCCTCAGCGGGGACTTTGCCGCGAAAGTGCCGTTCAATGTAGACTACCTGCCCTGGATCAGGGAGCAGCATGCAAAAGGCGCTGAGGTAGCCAGCATCTGTACAGGGGCCTTTATACTCGCAGCTACCGGTCTGCTGGATGGAAGGCAGTGTTCTACACACTGGAATGCAGCCAATAGTTTCAGGAAACTATACCCGGAGGTTGAGCTGGTAACAGAAAAGATCTTTACCGATGAGCAGGGCATTTATACCAATGGCGGCGCTTTTTCTTTCCTGCACCTGTTGTTGTACCTCGTTGAAAAATTCTACAACCGGTCGGTGGCCATCTTCTGCTCTAAAGTATTCCAGGTAGAAATGGACCGCTTTAGTCAGTCGCCATTCACTATCTTTTCGGGGCAAAAAGAACATGACGATGACCTTGTAAAAAAAGCACAGCTATACATGGAGCAAAACATGGGGGAAAAAATAGGGGTAGACCAGCTCGCTTCCCAACTAAACATTAACCGCCGCAGCTTTGACCGTCGTTTTATCAAAGCCACCGGCAATACCCCGCTGGAATACCTGCAACGGGTAAGGATAGAGGCCGCCAAGAAAGCGCTGGAAACCTCACATATCTCTGTAAATGAAGTATTGTACGAAGTAGGTTATGCCGACATAAAAGCCTTCCGGCAGGTATTTAAAAAAATAACAGGTTTATCTCCCCTTGAATATCGTGCCCGCTATAACAAAGCGGCCATCCCCGAAAAAATGCATCACTGACCAGCCGCCATAGTCGCTTTAACAGAATTTTTGCATCTCCCGGGGGTTTGGATGGACGACGTTGTGCAACAGAGAAAAAAAATACGGTACTTTAGGTGGTATCTTTTTCCTCATCCAACTTGTACAACATGAAAAAAACATGCACATTTATTGTAGTCCTCAACCTGCTTATGCTGGCCTCCTACGGACAGAGTGGTAAACTCTTTGTTAGCTACAATAAACTGACAGAACTTACTGGTACCAGCTACGTACTTGCTTCGGTAGAAAACTGGGGGAAGATGTCTGTACAGGACCAACACCTGTTGTTTATCAATACGAGCACCGGAGAGAATAAGCAGGTTGACTTTCCGAAGGATGCCTACATTTCCGGGATCGAACAGATCAAACTGGATACCCTGCAGATCAACAAAGTGGTCGTATCGGCCAGAACGGTTAACCTCAACGAGAACAAGTCCATCGACTGGCGAGACCCCATGCAGGTATTCATTTTTACACCGGATGGAAAACAACAAACAAAAATTACCAATGATGACTTCTTCGTTGGCTCCTGGACCCTCAACCGGCAAACCGGTGTAATGGTGGTGCTGGGCCGGGTAGATACCAATAAGAACGCCAAACTGGATAAAGAAGATAAACCGGAAATATTATTGTTTGACCTTAAGGAGATGAAGCAATTGGTGAAACAATAACGGTAATTGCGGCCTGACATCAATTGGATCAACCCGGAAGCACAAGCCTTTTAATCAGGATGGCTTGTCTTTGGTATTCCTGATCAGTCCAACGCCGGCAAAGAAGAAAATAGCTCCCAGGATGGCATAGATCACAATGTTTTTAATGTTCCGGGTACCGCTTCCACCTTCCACGAAATAAACGGCCGCCAGAATAAGCCCTGCTGTCCCCAGCAAGGAAAAAATAATGCCCAGGATGCGCTTTTCCATAACTACTTTTGAAAGCAGAGAACAAATTGTATGCCCGGGGTATACCCCTGAAATTGAGAGAGTAATAACTTTTAAACATATCATTTCATGGATATCTGGCATGTAGAAAATATGCACTGGGCGAAGCTAATCCTTTGGCGGACAGACGAAGATACTTTTCGAGTTGCACAGGATGGTGAGTATAATCCTCTTTTAACCAATGGTAATTATATTCTTGTAAACAAGAAATATGCGGATATATTTAGACAACTTCATGGACAGGTAGCTGTGCGTGAAGTAAAAATAGTTGACTTTGAATTCAATACTCAAAATAATGATTACGTTGAATTGCTGATAGCCAACGAAATTGACCCGGATTCAATTAAAGTGAAAGACAGTGAGTGGGCTAAAATCTGGAGATGTGAAGGGTATGTTTTTGTGACAGGTAGCTTAAAGGAAGCGTTGGCAAGCATTAGCAATAGCGAACTCCATTTTAACCTTGGCTTCTCTCATTTTTGTGGCTAAAGAAGTTTGCAGATAATAATACACTGGCGCAGTATGCGGGGTACTTGTGCCAGGAAAAGAAGATTCTGTATATGATTACATCAACTTACATAAAAGATATTTTAACATTACTGCTTGATGGCGACAACGAAGGGTTGGCTGCCAAACCGCAACTTGAATTCATTGTGGATGCGGAATACCAGTATACAGGTGGTGGGTTGTTTGTGTCATTTTCGTACAAAGACGGGATCGAAGCATATTCCATAGATAAAAAAGATCTTATTCTGAATGGCGTTAAAATAGAAACAAGCCAATATCCTATAGAAGCAGATGCCTCCTTGTTTTTTAATGACGGCTTAATAAGCTACCTGGAAATCTGGTGCTATCTTGGTGACTATCCTGATAAGGATTTAAAACAATATACTTTGACGCAGATATGGAAGGACTCTCCGGGAAAGCAGATTAAGAAAAATGGTCTTCCCTGATTTGACTGTTTAAATAATAATATCCACCTCCCCACGTAACCTGGCAAATTTATTGCTGCATAATAATGGCGCTTTGCGCTGTTCCGGTTCCATTTCCTCTTGAAGGAGTTCTGCAATTAAGAATAGAAGGGATCAGCATTTCCATAAAACATAGTTTTTAAAAAAATGAACAATACAACAGGGGGATCACTATACCCTTACATGAGCAGATATGGTACTTAGATGTAATAAAATATTATTTTTAAGCTGTTTTCTTCCCTCCTTACAGCGTACTTGCAACGATGTTTCAGCGACCTCATAGCGGATTTACAGCGAGCTTATAGCGATGTTACAGCGACCTTATAGCGGTATAAACGGTAGGTAACTCCCACCTAAGTCCATAGTAACTCCCCATTTCTTCCCCACCAGACGTATAGTAGCGCCCACCCCACAGTGACATAAAAGGCAGGTAAATGCTGGTTGTCCTGCCGGAGCTTTGCTATTCCCTCCAATTGTTGAATTATCATTTTAATACCTTAACTTAGTGACTACTCAAGTTCAGTTTGCTATCCTTTCCTTAGGCCTTCCTTGTTTACCTTATCATTCCGCTTACCTGTCACGCCATACCCCACGCGTTTATTGTGTCATTCTTTAATCAATCATAAAACTATAATTATGAAAATGGTTGCTTCTTTTATGCTAATAACAGGCAGTATTGTTTTGCTGCTGGCTTGTAACACAGCAAGAGACGAAAAGGCCACAGTGGAAGTAAAAGATACCACTGCATTTGACCTGTCTGCAGCAAGGTCATGGATAGAAAATGACAATGCGAAATTCGCGGAGGAATTAAAAAGGGGAGACTCTGTAGCAGTTGCCGCGCATTATGCATCGGATGCCTGGGTCATGATGTCGAACAGTGAACCGGCAAAGGGCAAGGATATTGCTTCCGCATGGGGGCAGGTTGTCAGAATGGGCATTAAGGATATTAAGATCGAGACGGTTGATCTTATTGGCAATGCCGACTTGCTGGCAGAAACAGGCACATATGAGTTGTATGGTGAGGGTAATAAATTATTGGATAAAGGAAAATATGTGGTAATATGGAAACAGGAGAATGGGACCTGGAAAATATACCGGGATATCGGCAACAGTAATTTACCGGTTATGTCTGTTAAATAATGACGTTACAGTAGAGAATTTCACTAATTATACTGGCGCATGGAGTTCAGCCTTGTACGGTTAGGGTTCTTGCGCCTTTTTCACATTTTTTTGCATAGTAGTACAGAATAGGATAGATTTGTTGCATCGGCCCGTTAAAACGGGCTAACCCATAACGATTCCCATATGGACGATGTATATAAACAGATCTATGAAATGGAGGGCGTGAACAGCCTGTCGAAGCATGAACAGTTGGTGAACGGCATCCTGAGCGCTATCCAGAATAAAACACTGGCGCAGGGCGATATGCTCCCCTCGGTCAATAACCTGATCAATGAATTTGGTTTTGCCCGCGAAACCATTGCCAAAGCCTATAAGGACCTGGTAAAACGCGGTATTGTAGAGTCTAAGAACAGGGTAGGGTTCTTCGTTTCCAACAATAATGTAAAACAGCACCTGCGGGTGGCCCTGGTACTCTTTGCTTTTGATGCCTTCCAGGAAACCTTCTACAAAGTGTTCAGGTCCAAACTGGGCAAGGGCGTTCATATAGACGTTTTCTTTCACCACAACAATATTGACGTGCTGGAAAGCACGATCCAAAGCATTCGTGGCCGCTATGGCATGTATGTGGTGGCGCCTATTCCCCATCACCGCACCGCTGCTATCCTGGAAACACTGCCCATGGATATGTTCCTTATGATTGACCGGTTTGAGAAGGTCCCGGGCGATCATGCTTATGTGGCCCAGGAGTTTAAAGAGTCTTCCTACCGGGTATTTGCAGAACTGAGTGATACTATCAAGCAGTATGATAAAATGGTCTACTACCACCGGCCTGCCGCTGATACACCGATCGAGATACTGCAGGCTTTCAAAACCTTTGTAAAGGATTATAAAATAAAGCATGAAATAAAGGCTGAGTATGTTCCCGGCACACTGGAGAAGGGGAAAGTGTATTTTACCATCAATAATACTGAGCTGTGGATGATGCTGAAGGATTGTAAGCTCATGAAGCTGAAACCCGGAAAAGATGTGGGTATCCTTTCGCACAATGATGAAGTGGTAAAAGAGATCATCTTTGATGGTATTACCACTTATTCTGCCGATTTTAAAGTAATGGCGGAAAAAGCGGCTGAGTTTGTGCTCAAACGAAAGATGATCCAGGAAATAATCCCTACCGTGTTAATCAGGCGCAAGTCGCTATGATGATCTGATACACCATGAACCTGACAGGATTTATCTGCTTTTTATTGTTTCTGGCCATCGTTGCTGCCATTGCTATTATTAAGACCAGGAAGATGCGCCTCAACACGACTGTTGCTTATTTTATGGGCAACAGATCGCTGGGCTTCTGGATGGTGGGCGCCTCCCTTTTTCTAACCAACCTCAGCAGCAACCAGTTTGTAGGTGAGAATGAATTTGTATATACCAATGATATGACGGTAATGGCCTGGGGCATGAGTTCCATACTGGCCATGCTTCTTGTGGCGGAATTCTTTTTACCCATCTACCTCAAAATGGGGGCCGTTACCACACCTGATTTTCTGGAGCATCGTTTTGGCCCCGGCCTGAAGAAGATTGTCTCCTTCATCTTCCTGGCGAATTATCTCGTAACGCTCATCCCCACTATATTGTATGGCAGCGCTGTGGCGCTCAATGGCATCTTTCATATTGATGAAGCGCTGGGCATCAGTTATTTTTCTGCCATCTGGTTGCTGGTGGTCCTGGTGGGTGTTATCGGTGGATGCTACACCATACTGGGCGGGTTTAAAGCCATTACGGTTTCTGACCTGGTGCAGGGAGCGGGATTACTGGTAGGAGGGGTGGCCTTACTCTGGTTCAGTCTGCGTTACCTGGGCGATGGAAGCATATTGGGTGGCATTCAAAAAATAGGGGGATCAAAAAAAGAACACCTCAATGCCATCGGCGGGTCCAGCGACCCCATTCCATTCAGTACCTTGTTTACAGGCATGTTCCTGATCAATCTCTACTACTGGGGCATGGAGCAATACATCATGCAGCAGGCGCTGGCCGCCAAAAGCCTGTCGCAGGGACAGAAAGGCATGTCGCTGGCCTGTGTGGGCAAACTGCTTGCTCCCTTGCTGCTGAATGTGCCCGGTCTTATTGCGGTGCATCTTTATCCCAACATCACCAATACGGCTACGGTGTTCCCCCGGCTGGTAGGTGATGTACTGCCACCTGTGGTGACTGGCTTTGTAGCAGCCATTGTATTTGGGGCAGCCATCAGTACATTCAATGCGGGGCTCAATAGCTCAGGCACTTTGTTTATTATGAACCTGTACAAACCCTGGCGAAAAGGAAATGCCAGTGACCGTGAACTGGTAAAGGCAGGCAGGATTTTCCAGGTAAGCACACTTATCCTCGCCATGTGCTTTTCTCCGTTCATACTCTTCTTTGAAGGCGGCTTTTATCACTATATCCAGAAGATATCCAGCTTCTTCAGCGTTCCTGTATTCACCGTTATGATCGTAGGTTTCATGACGAAGCGGGTGCCGGAATCGGCAGCCAGGATAGGATTGTTGTTTTTCATTGTTACGTACACCCTGAGTCAGTTTGTGTTTGATGTGGGGGTACATTACCTGCATGTGTCGGCCATTCTTTTTGTTATTACCGTGGTGCTCATGCTGGCCATCGGGAAGTGGAGACCCATGGCCATACCCTATACCGAACGCAACTTGTCGGTCGTTGACCTGCAGCCCTGGCGCCACCGGTATTGGTTCTTTCTCCTGCTGATCGTGCTCATGGCAGGCGCCTTCATACTGTTTTCAAAAGCTGGTATCGCTCAATGAGCATAACAATCATAACCGCTGCGAATAAACTATAAACATGCAACTGAAACACTTAACCAATAGGAAGCCGGTAACCTTTATGGCAGGCATTATACTCTTATGTGCCCTTCCTGCCTTTTGTATGGCCGGCACAACCGGAGGTAAAGACGGTATTATCGCTATTCCCTTTGGGAAAAAAGATACTATTCTGTATTATATGAATAGCGGGACTTACACTGTACTATTTAGCGGCAAACCGGTTATCAGAGAAGCTGCTGCTGTATATGGAGGAAATGTAACACTTGAAAGTACTGTCGATGCCCCGCGAAAATATTCAGTCGCTTCCATCAACGATGCCTGGGGAAAAGGAAAGTTGCATAGTATAGAGCAAATCCGGAATGATATGCGTATGCAGCAACTGTTTTACGTATACCCTGGTAAATCTTTCTTTTTTGTGCAGGTAAAAGTGTATGGAAAAAACGTGGCGGCAAACTTTATTTCACCGATTTACCTTAGCGAGGTCATTGTAGAAGGTGCAGGGGATAAGCGTGGTCTGGCAGTGCCTTTCGATAATGATATGTGGGTACGTTATAATGCACGGCCATTGGGAAAAGACGGCTATATCAGCAGCGAAGTAACGGCCTTATACAACAATGATAATCATCAAGGGTTGATCATTGGTTCTGTAGAGCATACTGTATGGAAATCCGGCATCATAGTGTCAGGCGGAAGTCAGCCGGGTCTCACTGCTGTTGGCGGGTTCTCCGACAGTGTGATCACCCACGACAAGATACCCCATGGTAAAGTGGCTATCAATGATACACTTTGTAGTTCGCCGAAGATAATGGTCGGCATGTTTTCCGATTGGAGGAACGGTATGGAAGAATATGCGCGGGCTAACAAACTGGCAGAACGGCCGGTTATTGCCCGGTGGAAGAAGGCCACCCCCATGGGATGGAACAGTTGGGGTGCTATACAAAATAAGATCAACCTTGATAAGGCAAAAAGGGTAGTGGACTTCTTCAGCGATTCCTGTAAAGGTTTCCGCAATGCAGAGGGCTTCCTGTATGTTGACCTGGACTCTTACTGGGACAATATGATGAAGGGAGGGATAAACGGTGATGTAAGCGCCCTGCAGGAATTTGTACAGTATTGCCGGAGCAAAAACTTCAAGCCTGGGATATATTGGGCGCCTTTTACCGACTGGGGAAAGCATGACAGAAAAGTGGAGGGTTCTACTTCCTGGAATTATCCGGCAACTTGGACCCGTCAAAACGGGAAGGCGATGGATGTGGACGGCGCTTTGGCCATGGACCCTACACATCCGGCTACCAGGGCGCGGATCGTAACCTACATCAACCGGTTTAAAGAATTGGGCTTTGAAATGATCAAAGTAGATTTCCTGGGTCATGCGGCTTTGGAAAGCGACCGGTTTTATGATCGGGCTGTAACCACCGGCATGCAGGCTTACAGAGCAGGGATGGAATTTTTAGACAGTGTGCTTGATAATAAGATGCTGGTGTATGCTGCCATTTCTCCTACCATGGCTACCGCCCGTTATGTACACATGCGCCGCATCGGCTGCGATGCTTTCAGTGCTATTGATAACACGGAATATACCCTCAACAGCACCGGTTATGGCTGGTGGCAAAGCAGTCTGTATGATTATATTGATGCAGACCATGTGGTGTTCAATAAAGAAACAGCAGGTGCCAACAGGGCCCGGCTGGCTTCGGCCCTCGTTACCGGTACGCTGATCACTGGTGATGACTTCGCAACAACAGGTGCGTGGAGCGAAGCGGCACAACGCCTGTTACAGAACAAGGATTTACTAAGTGTGGTGAAAGACGGCCATAGCTTCCGGCCATTGGAAGCCAATACCGGTAACAGTGGCGTGGTGCTATTTATAAAGACCATCAAAGGTGCAACTTATCTTGCTGTATTTAACTACGGTAATACAGGACACAAATACACGATTTCTCCTGCCAGACTTGGATTGAAAGGTTCACAATGGAAAGCAAAAGAGCTGTTTTCGCAGGTGTCGTCAACAATTACCGGCCATCTTGAGCTGCACATACCTGCTGCAGATGCAGTGATATACAAGATAATACGATGATTAAAGCTCCTTCTTTGGATCGTCCTGCAAGGGTGAAACCTTACACTCATTTGTCATTTCGAACCCTGCCATACGCTGCTGCACAGGCAGGAACTGTACAGGGTGAGAAATCTGTTATCGAAGCAAAGGAGCGGTTCAGACAATTTCCCCTAAAAATATTTTGGCCCACTGAAAATAAATCTATATTTGTAGTAGTATAGTATAGGATAGTACAGATGGGCAATAAAAATGCTGTCTGTGCGTATTTGGAAAACTAACATTGCTTTTTATGATTACAAGATTTGCTTGCCGTGCAGGGCGACCGATCGCTCATCCACGCAACCCCGTCCTTTTCATTCCCACTGCTTTATGCCTGATCTTCCTGTTGCTATCTGTCAGTTCCCGGGCGCAGGAACCTGCCGGCACTCCCTTATCGGGTGTGGTGGTAGATAGTGCCAGCGCGCTACCTCTTACCGGCGTATCGGTAGTGATCAAAGGAACGAAGCAGGGTACCAGTACCGATGCGAAGGGACACTTTTCATTGGACATTTCAGCCAACCAGGCCGTGCTGGAATTCTCTTTTGTAGGTTACAGGCCGAAAGAAGTGATTGCCAGCAAGGGACGCCCTGTAAGGGTAACGCTGGCGCTGAGCATTGACACCACCGGCGATGTGATCGTGGTGGCTTATGGCCGCCAGAAGAAACAAAGCATGGTGGCTTCTATTACGAGCATCAATCCCAAAGAATTGAGAGGGCCCACCAGCAACCTTACCACCATGCTGGCGGGAAGGATCTCCGGCGTGATCGCTTACCAGCAGAGTGGAGAGCCGGGCGCAGATAACGCTTCCTTCTTTATCCGTGGAGTAGGTACCTTTGGCGCCGGTAAGCGCGATCCCCTGATCCTCATTGATGGGATGGAGTCTTCCAATACCGATTTGGCGCGCCTGCAGCCCGATGATATTACCGGTTTCTCCGTATTGAAAGATGCTGCTGCTGCCTCCCTCTACGGAGCACGCGGCGCCAATGGAGTGATACTGGTAACTACGAAGCTGGGTACCGAAGGCAAAGCGAAATTCAATATACGGCTGGAGACGCCTGTTTCCACCAATACGCGCAATTTCAAATTTGCCGATAACATTACTTATATGAAGCTGGCCAATGAGGCGGTACTCACCAGGGATCCCCTTGGCGTATTGCCTTATTCTCAAAATAAGATTGATCATACCGCTGCAGGCGATGATCCCTTGCAGTATCCCAACAACAACTGGATCAAAACACTGATCAAGGATTATACCGTTAACCAGAAAGCCAACATCAACGTGAGCGGCGGGGGTAAAACAGCCCAATATTATATTGCCGGCACGTACAATGTAGACAGGGGTATCCTGCGCACTGCCCCCGGCAGCAGCTTCAACAGCAATATCAAATTGAGCAATTACAGTGTACGTTCCAACGTCTCCATCAACATCACGCCTTCCACCAAAGCGATTGTAAGGACCTCCGGCCAGTTTGATGATTACAATGGTCCTATTGGTTACCGCGATGGCGATGGCAACTGGGTCAATGGCGGACGGGCAGTGTTCAACAGTGCAATATGGTCCAACCCGGTCATGTTCCCTGCTTACTACCCGGCCAGCTATGCCCCCTTCCTCAATCATCCGTTGTTTGGCAATGCATTTATAGGGAATACTACTTCGCTGTACAATAATCCTTTTGCCAGCATGGTATCAGGCTTTCAGCAGTACAACACCTCTACACTAAATGCACAGATTGAGCTGAGCCAGAACTTCAACTTTGTAACGCCTGGCCTTTCTGCCACGTTTATGGCCTATACCCAACGGTATTCTTTCTTCGACCTGAGCCGCCGGTACAATCCATTCTATTATACCTTGCTGCCCGATGCCAATGGTAAGCTCACCGTGCTCACCCCGCTGAATAAAGGGCAGGGCACAGAATACCTCAACTACAGCCAGGGCGATAAGATAGTGAATACGGTGACCTATGGACAGTTGTCCGCCAATTACAGCCGCACGTTTGCCGACAAGCATGCCGTCAGCGGTATGTTGATCGGTATCATGCGTAACTTCCTGAATGCAAATGCAGGCGACCTTCAGTCTTCCCTGCCGCAAAGGAACCTCGGTCTGTCGGGCCGGTTTACGTATGGTTTTGACAGCCGCTACCTGGCCGAATTGAATTTTGGTTATAATGGTTCTGAACGTTTCGCTGCCAACAACCGCTTTGGCTTTTTCCCTTCTGCAGGTTTGGGTTGGGTAGTATCCAATGAACCATTCTTTGAAAAGGCAAAAGATGTGGTGTCCAACCTGAAGTTCCGCTTTACCTATGGGTTGGTGGGTAATGACCAGATCGGTAATGTGAATGACCGCTTCTTCTACCTGTCGAATGTATACCCCAACAATGATGGCCGCGGTTTCCATTGGGGTTCCAGTCAGAACTATTATGTGACCGGTTATTCCATCAACCGGTATGCGAATACAGCCATTACCTGGGAGAAAGATGTAATGACCAATTATGGCATGGACCTTTCCTTTGCCAATGGTATCAATGTAACAGTAGATGCCTTTCATGCGGTGCGCTCCAATATCCTGATGAATAGAAGTACCATCCCTTCCACGATGGGTCTTGAAGCCGGTGTACGCGCCAATGTGGGCAAGGCCTCCCGGAAAGGAGTGGATATCGCGGTTGATTATTCCAAGACTTTCAGAAAAAACTTGTGGATCCAGTTGCGCGGTAATATGACCTATGCCACCAGCAAACTGCTGATCAACGAAGAACCCAACTATCCCGATGAATTAAAATACCTGTCGCGCGTAGGCTTGTCGCTCAACCAGGCGTATGGCTTACTGGCCGAAAGATTATTTGTGGATGACATTGAGGCCGCAAACTCTCCTGTACAAAGCTTTGGTGGCAATAAGCCAATGGGTGGTGATATTAAATACCGCGACATCAATGGCGATGGACAGATCACTGGTCTTGATATCGTGCCACTGGGGCATCCCACCAGTCCGGAAATTACCTATGGCTTTGGCTTCTCCATGGGGTATAAGTCTTTCGACTTAAGCGCCTTCTTCCAGGGCAATGCCAGGGTATCCTTCTTTATCAATCCATACAATATTTCTCCTTTTGTGCTCAATGGCGGTTCTCAGAATGGGTTGCTTACTGCTATTGCCGAAAGCCATTGGTCGGAAGAGAACCAGGACCTGCACGCTTTCTGGCCCAGGCTGGATGCGCGGTTCAATAACAACAACTCACAAACTTCCAACTGGTGGTTGCGCAACGGCGCTTTCATGCGGTTGAAAACGGTGGAGCTGGGTTATACACTGCCATCCAAATTCCTGCATCGCCTGCGTTTCTCCAATTTCAGGATCTATGCCAATGGACAAAATCTTTTTGCCATCAGCAAATTCAAATTATGGGATCCTGAAATGGGTGGCAATGGCCTTGGTTATCCTGTACAGGCCGTGTACAACTTTGGTATCAACTTCGGATTTTAAGCACTGAAACAAGAAACAATGAAAGCAACTTATTATATACCAGCGCTGCTGTTGATCCTGTCAACTACAGCTTGTAAAAAGAACTTCTTAGATGTGGTGCCGGATAACGTGGCCACGCTTGATAACGCCTTTACCATGCGGTCGGAGGCGGAAAAATACCTGGCTACCTGTTATTCTTACCTGCCCAATGATGGCGACCCCGTAAGCAATGTGGCCTATCAGGCAGGAGATGAGTTTTGGCTGGCTTATCCGCCTGCCAGTCTTACCGCCACCAACTGGAATATTGCCCGTGGCAACCAGAATGTGGTAAGGCCCTATGGCAATATCTGGGATGGCGACTATTTTGAAAATGTGGGATACGACAATATGTTTACGGGCATCCGTACCTGCAATACCTTCCTGGAGAATGTAGGCGATGTAAAGAAGATCCCCGACCTCACGATGGATGAAAGAACAAGGTGGCTGGGCGAGGTCATGTTCCTGAAAGCGTATTATCATTTCCTGCTGCTGCGGCAATATGGCCCCATTCCCATCATGGACAAAAGCATTCCCATCAATGCACCGCTGGAGCAAACCAAGGTAAGGCGTGAAACAGTAGATTCTGTTGTGAATTATATTGCTAACCTGCTGGATGAAGCAGCCGCCAAATTGCCGGTTTCCCTGCTTACGCCTTCTACAGAACTGGGCCGTATTACAAAGGCCATCGCGTTAAGCATAAAAACAAAAGTGTTGGTATTGGGCGCCAGTCCGCTGTTTAACGGTAACGCCGATTATATCAACTTTAAGGACAAGCAGGACCGGTTACTGATCAATACGACTTACAGTGCAGAAAAATGGCAGCGGGCTGCGGCAGCCGGTGCAGCAGCGATCAAAGCCTGTGAAGATGCCGGTATCTACCTGTATAAATTCATTAATACCACCGGGTTCTCCCTTACACCGGGAACGATTACTCAAATGAGCATACGCAATGCCGTTTGTGAAAAGTGGAACCAGGAATGGATCTGGGCCAATTCCGAATCCTCTACCTGGCAGTTGCAGTATTCTTCCATGGCCCATATTGATCCAGCTAATTCGGGTAACTCCAGCATTTATGGCACCCTGGGGCCCACCATGCAGGTAGTACGGCAGTTCTATACAAAAAATGGCGTACCCATTACAGAAGATAAAACATTGGACTTCTCCAACGCCAATCAATTGAGAACAGCCTCCCATGACGAGCGCATTGATTTTGTGGAAGGGTACCAGACCGCCAGGGTCAATTATGACCGGGAGCCACGTTTTTATGCCGACCTCGGTTTTGACGGCGGAAGATGGTATATGCAAAACAGCCCCAGCCGTACCGATGAAAATACCTGGAGCGCCCAATTGCGGTTAGGCCAGTTTGGCGCCGGGGTGGCCGTGACCATCACTACTTATTACCCCAAGAAAATGGTGAACTGGAAGTTTGCCTACCAAAGCAACAACAGCAGCCATATAGAAGATTATCCTTTGCCCACCATGCGCCTCGCCGATCTGTACCTGTTGTATGCAGAAGCATTGAATGAAGCGTCCGGACCTTCCGAAGACGTATACAAATACCTGAACCTCATCCGGGAGCGGGCGGGCCTGCCAACTGTTCAGCAGAGCTGGACCAATTATGCCATCGATCCCGGTGCTTACCTCACCAAAGAAGGTTTGCGTACGATCATTCGCAATGAGCGCAATATTGAATTGTCATTCGAAGGGCACCGGTTCTGGGACCTGCGCCGCTGGAAACTGGCCGGTCAATTACTCAACGGTAATGTTACCGGCTGGGACAGGAGCGGCACTGCCGACCGGCCCGACCTGTTTTATACGCCTACTACTTATTACAATATGCGTTTTGTAGTGCCCAGGGATTATTTGTGGCCCATCCGGGAAAATAACCTCCCGGTCAATGAAAACCTGGTACAAAATCCGGGCTGGTGAGTGTCATAGGGCTCCAGGGTGGGTCGCCCTCCAAAGGGCGGCTCACCCGGAGCCCGGGATTAATCATTAAAAACGGCTTGCAAACATACAAATATGAAAAAGCATACTTTGATCATAGCCACCTTCTTCGCATTGGCAGGAATGTGGAGTTGCACAAAAGAAGACCCCAACGGTATTAAGGAAAATAACCCCAACCCGCCAGGGCAGGTATCCAATGTGCAGGTTCAAAATGAGCATGGCGCTGCAGTGATTACTTATACGCTGCCGGCTGATCCTGATCTCTTATACATCAAGGCGGTGTATTCCCTGGCCAATGGCGTAAAGCGGGAAGTGAAAGCCTCTACTTATACCAATCAGCTCAGGGTGGACGGATTTTCAGATACCCTGAAGCATTCCGTTCAACTGATAGCTGTTAATAAAAGTGAAGTGGCGTCTGCTCCTGTGAGTGTAGAAGTGTCTCCGCTGGTATCGCCGATCCAGTTGGTATTCCGTAACCTCCAGGTATCGGCCACTGCCGGCGGCATCCGGATCAAATCGCTCAATGAATACAGAGGGAATGTAGTGATCGTTCCCATGATGGATTCACTGAGCAAGGGCGACTGGGTGAGTCTCGACAATATTTACACCAGCGATTCCATCATTGCTACCAGCATCCGTGGTTTAACGCCGGTACAAAAGAAGTTTGCCTTCTTTGTACGCGACCGCTGGCTCAATACTACCGATACTTTGTATATATCACTTACACCCGCCAAAGAAGTATTGCTGGACAGGACCAGGTATGCTTCTTTTGTTTGTGACAACGACACCAAAATGTCGTTCAATACCACGGTGGAAATGATGTGGCAGGGATTGCTCAACAACGAATGGCCCTGTACCTATACCGATGAAAGTTCCGGCGTTCCTACAACCATTACCTGGAGCATAGGCCCACAGCCGGTTAAGTTAACCAGGTTTAACCTGCTTACCCGCCGGGAAGGCAGCTTGTACTATGCCAAAGGAAGTCCGCGCAGGTTTGAAGTATATGGTTCTAATGAACCAACCCGTGATGGCGACTGGTCTAAATGGACGAAGATATTAACCTGTGAAGTGGTGAAGCCTTCGGGCCTGCCGCTGGGGCAGGAAAACAGTGCAGATGCTGCGGCCGGCGCGGCCGGATTCACGTTCGATTTCAATGAAGATACACCGCCCTACAGGTACCTGCGCATCAAATGCCTGAATAACTGGATCGGCTCTTATTTCATCGTTATCCAGAACATGAATATCTGGGCTACAGAATAAATAGAAGATTTCCCCGCAGTGTCTCCCGTAGGGGACGCTGCGGACAATGGAACTTATAAAAAGTAAAAACTACGTTCATGAAACGATACATCATCAACATACCCTTTTGCACCCTCGCAGTACTGACCCTGCTGGTCTTTGCTGCCTGCAAAAAGATGGACGACTATAAAAAGTTTGCCGAAGGCGGGGAAGTAATTTATCCTTCTACCTTCGACTCCCTGAAAGTGATATCCGGAAATGGCCGGGTAATGATCACGGGTTTGCTGGCAGGCGATCCCAAAGTAACGAAGTACAGGGTTTTTTGGAATAGTGGCAATGATTCACTCGAAGCGCCCTTTGTTCGCTCCGGTGGTATAGATACCCTGAAGCAGATCGTAAGCAACCTGCCCGAAGGGCCTATCACTTTTACAGTACGTACGTATGATGCCAAAGGCAACCGGTCAATACCCATGATCGTTACCGGTAATGTATATGGCCAGAGCTTCCAGACTTCCGTAAATCAGCGGGGTAACCGGGTAGTACTCAAAACTTCCTTCTCACAGGATGGGGCTGCTATTATCCATTGGGCCAATGTGGATGCGTATGTAGGCGTGCTCGGCATGCAACTCCATTATGTGGATGCAGACAATGTACCCCGCGATACGATAGTGCATGTACAGTTGGTTGACCAGCAAACCATCCTGCCCAATGCGGGGATTAAAAATCTTATTACTTACAACACTTTGTATTTGCCGGAGAAAGTAGGTATAGATACTTTTACTGTTTCGCAGAAGGAATTGCCTGCATTTACGGAAGTAACTTTATTGAACAGCCAGAAGCCGGTAGCCAACGCCGCCAACGATGGCAGCCGCTGGGCTACGCTGCGCGACTGGATCACCAATCCCGCTGCCAAAAACCACAATGGCTATGGCGGCACTGATATCTCCGGCGATCCCAAGATCTATTTTGAAGCAGGATGGGGAGGGGCAGCTATTCAGAACGGCAAGATACATCAGGTCGTTACACTGCCGCCCGGCAAGTATAAGTTTGAAGGATCGGTAGACTGGTACCACCGTGGCTCCCGGAATGATACGTACCTGGTAGCGATGGCCGGCCCTAATGGATTGCCGGATGTAGACAATGTGAATACAGCCATTGCGTCGGCCAAACTGGAAAACGGCTGGTGGTCGTGGGATACTACTTTTGAGTTAACCCAAAAGACCACGCTTTCACTCGGCCTGTTGCTGTATATGAATGATGATGGTGAAGCTACCCGGTTAAACAGTCTTAGATTATATATTGTGAATTAATACAGGAATTATTGCATGACTAGAAAAAACGTTCTGTTATTACTGTTAACGATTTGTTTTGGCGTTTTTGTAAAGCAGGCATTTTCCGCAGAGTCTCCCGCAGGGGACTCTGCGGGGAAAATCACGCAGTCGGGGCTCAATACCCCGTTGCGTTTATGGTATGATAAACCGGCTGCCCAATGGGAAGAAACCCTGCCGCTGGGCAATGGCCGCCTGGGCATGATGCCCGATGGAGGTGTGGGGAAAGAAAACATCGTGCTGAATGACATTACGCTTTGGTCGGGCGCGCCACAGGATGCCAACAATAAAGAAGCGTATAAGAAATTGCCGGAGATACAACGGTTGTTACTGGAAGGAAAGAATGACCAGGCACAGGCCCTTATTGATAAGGATTTTATTTGTACCGGGAAAGGCTCCGGTGCCGAACCTTTTGGTTGCTTCCAGACCCTGGGCAACCTCAGTATGGCATTCCGCTACAAGGGCGTGCAGGGAAATGATGTACCCTATGGCAATTATACCAGGACGCTTTCTTTGGATGATGCCCTGGCGGCTTGTTCTTACCAGGTAGGGGATGTTACCTATAAAAGGGAATACTTCACCAGCTTTGGTGATGATGTGGGCATGATCAGGATCACTGCCAGTAAGCCTGGCATGATCAGCTTTAACCTCTCTCTATCCCGGGAAGAAAAAGGAAGTGTGCGGGTGAATGAAAAGACGCTGGAAATGGTTGGCCAACTGGAGAATGGTACCGATGGCAAGGGCATGGAATACATCGCACAGGTGGCGCTCCGGTTACAGGGAGGCAAATTAAGTACAACAGGCAACCAACTGGTGGTGAACGATGCTACTGAAGTGGTCGTATTCTTTTCTGCCAAAACCAGTTTCAAAGACAAGGCATTTCGCCAGCATGCACAGCAGTTGCTGGATAAAGCGATGGCTGTTGATTACGGACTACAAAAGAAAAAGCATATTACTAACTTCCGGAAACTCTTCCATCGTCAGCAGGTATGGCTGGGGTCCGGTGGTTCAGATAAGCTCACCACCGATAAAAGGCTGGAACAATTTTACAATGCCACCACACCCGATAATCAACTAACGGTCTTATTCTACCAGTTCAGCCGCTACCTGTCTATCAGCAGTACGCGGGTAGGTTTATTGCCGCCTAATTTACAAGGCTTGTGGGCCCACCAGATCCGTACTCCCTGGAATGGCGACTATCACCTGGATGTGAATGTGCAGATGAATCACTGGGGTGTAGAGCCGGCCAATCTTGCTGAGCTCAACCTGCCATTGGCAGACCTGGTAGCGAACATGGTACCTCATGGTGAGCGTACTGCCAAAGCCTATTACAATGCCGATGGTTGGGTGGCGCACGTGATCACCAATCCCTGGATGTTTACCGAGCCCGGTGAGAGCGCCTCCTGGGGCGTTACCAAATCCGGCTCCGGATGGTTGTGTAATAATCTCTGGGACCACTATGTATTTTCCGGTGACAAAAACTACCTTAAAAAAATATACCCTGTGCTGAAAGGATCCGCACAGTTTTATGCTTCCATCCTCATCAAAGAACCCAAAACCGGATGGCTGGTAACATCTCCTTCTTCATCACCTGAAAACCATTTCTACATGCCTGATGGCAGTGGTAAACATGCAGCCATTTGCATGGGAGCCACCATTGATAACCAGATCATCCGCGAACTGTTTAACAATGTAATCACCGCTTCTGCAACATTGGGCATAGACAAAGCCTTCAGCGATACACTAAAAACAAAGCTGGCGCAGATACCGCCACCCGGACGTATTGCTCCTGATGGCCGGTTGATGGAATGGCTGGAAGATTATAAAGAAACAGATAAGGAACACCGGCATATATCGCACCTGTACGGACTTTACCCGGCCAATCTTATTACACCTTCACAAACTCCTGATCTGGCAGAAGCCTGTAAGCAATCACTGAATGTAAGAGGTGATGACGGTCCCAGTTGGGCCATTGCCTACAAACAATTGTTTTGGGCAAGGCTACACGATGGCAACAGGGCTTACAAACTGTTCAGGGAGATCATGAAACCAACGCTGAAGACCAACATTAATTACGGAGCGGGTGGGGGCGTATATCCCAACCTGCTGTCTGCAGGACCGCCTTTCCAGATTGACGGCAACTTTGGCGCCGGCGCCGGTATTGCTGAGATGCTGCTCCAGAGCCATGAAGGATATATTAACTTCATCCCAGCCATTCCCGAAGCCTGGCAGGCGGAAGGCGCTGTGAAAGGCATGCGGGCCAGGGGGAATATTACGGTTGACTTTGCCTGGAAGAACGGCAAAGTGACCAGCTATCAACTCAGGTCGCCCAAAAAGCAGACCGTGAAAGTAATGTTGAATGGAAACATAGTAACAACAAGTACACAACCATTGTTAAACTGATTTATCAAAGGGTGGGTCGCCCCTCAAAGCTTGTCCCGCTTTGCGGGAGGCAGCTCACCCTGACCTAAAGAACACAAAACACCACATGCAACTTCGTACTATGAAACGAATGAGAGAAACCGGATTGATCGTGGCAGTAGCCCTGCTTTCTTTGGTACAGCCAACCGCCTTTGCGCAACCTGTAACTATTCCAGTTGAAACAAAGCATCATGCCCTTGTATTACAAACAGATGCCAACAAAAACCTGGGCATTGTGTACATGGGTGCTAAGCTGGCCGATAAAAATGAGTATACTCATGTGCCTGCGATGTATAAGCAAACTGCCGAGTATACCGGCGTAGCCAATGCTGCTTATGCTACAGCCGGTTCCAGGAACCTGTTTGAGCCGGCCATCGCTGTTACGCATGTCGATGGCAATAATTCGCTCGACCTGCAATATGTGCGGCACGACAGTAAAAAGCTGGATGAGAATACCTCCCTGCTGACTGTCTTCTTAAAAGACCCGGTGTACAATTTTGAAGTAACGCTCTATTATAAGTCCTGGTTCAATGAAGATGTTACCGAGCAGTGGAGCGAGATCAGGCACAATGAGAAAGGTAATGTGGTACTAAATAAATATGCATCGGCAGGCTTATACCTCAAGGCAGGCAGTTACTGGCTGCGGCAATACCATGGCGATTGGGCCAAAGAAATGCAGGCCGAAGAAACACGTCTTACGCATGGCATCAAGACACTGGACTCCAAACTGGGCACCAGGGCCAACCTGTTTCAACCTTCGGTATTTATGATCTCCCTTGATAAACCTGCTACTGAAGATGAAGGAACTGTGCTGTACGGGGCGCTGGAATGGAGTGGTAATTTCCGGGTTGACCTGGAGCTGGATAACCAGGATAACCTGCGTATTATGGCAGGTATCAATAACTATGCATCGCCTTATATCTTGAAGGCTGGTGAAGTGTTTACAACGCCGGCCTTCGTATCGGTGCTCTCCTCCAATGGGAAAGGAGAGGCCAGCAGGAAACTGCACAACTGGGCGCGTAATTATAAGTTACTGGATGGAAAAGGTACCAGGCTTACATTGCTGAATAACTGGGAAGCCACTTATTTTGATTTTAATGAAGCGAAGCTGAAAGAGCTGTTGAAGGATACAAAGAAGCTGGGTGTAGACCTGTTTCTCCTGGATGATGGGTGGTTTGCCAACAAATATCCGCGCAATGATGATAAGGCCGGCCTGGGCGACTGGCAGGAGAATAAAAAGAAATTGCCCAATGGCATTTCTTCCCTGGTGCAGGAAGCACAGGCCAATGGCGTGAAGTTTGGTATCTGGATCGAACCGGAAATGGTGAATCCCAAAAGCGAGTTGTATGAGCAACACCCTGACTGGGTGGTGAAGCAACCCGGCCGCCCTGAACACTATTTCAGGAATCAACTGGTGCTTGACCTGAGCAATCCGGCCGTACAGGATTTTGTGTTCAATGTAGTAGATGGCTTGTTTACAAAGAACCCCACACTGGCTTATATCAAATGGGATTGCAATGCGGTTATCTATAATGCTTATGCTGCACGCCTGGGTAACCAGTCGCATTTTTATATTAAATACGTGCAGGGATTGTATGCTGTGCTGGAAAGGATCAGGAAGAAATATCCCACTGTTCCTATGATGTTGTGCTCCGGCGGTGGCGGACGGGTGGATTATGCCGCCCTGCAATATTTTACGGAGTTCTGGCCCAGTGACAATACCGATCCGCTGGAGCGTATTTTCATGCAATGGGAGTATTCTTATTTCTACCCGGCCATCACTTCTGCCAACCACGTGACCGATTGGGGCAAACAGCCTATTAAGTTCCGGACGGATGTAGCCATGATGGGCAAACTAGGCTTTGATATTGTGGTCAGTCATTTGAAAGAAAAGGACATGACCTTTTGCCAGGAGGCGCTTAAAACCTATAATGCTGTAAAGCCTATCATCTGGCAGGGCGACCAGTACCGTTTGCAAGACCCGCTCACTAATGCGGTAGCTGCTGTTCTGTATATCAATAAAGAGAAAACAACGGGCGTGGTATTCAATTACCTGGTGAGCAACCGGTATGATGCGGGGAGCCTGCTGCCCATCCGGTTTAAAGGTCTTGATCCCGCCAAAAAATACACCCTCAAAGAACTCAATGTATATCCGGGAACTACTTCTACTATTGATAGCAGTAAAGTGTACTCCGGTGAGTTCCTGATGAAAGTAGGCTTTAACCCCGATGTAAAAGCCGGCAGGAATAGTGTGGTACTGGAGGTGAAGGCGGTGGGTTAGGCATTGCTAAAACGGCAATCCCCGGTGTACCAGGTTACGCCAGTTGTCCCAGGATCGCTTATTCATGACCCGGTTCAGGGTGTAGCTATATTGTGCATTGCCCACCAGGAAGTGTTTGTCTTTGTCCAATACGAATAGTACCTGTTCATCTCCTTTCAGCAGTAGCAGGCTCACTGTTCCCATATGTAGCCGGTATACCACAGCCTGCGGATCGGTAGGAGTTCCTTTCTCTATCGACCATTTTCCTGTACCGGTCCGGATACCTACGCCCCGCATCTTATAAAATGTAGGCTTATTGGTAACCGTGTCTACATACAACGTTAGTGATAATTTTCGCTTGGCGCATTGTTCACTAACGGGTATCTGCAGCTCGGTCGCCATTTCTTTACAGGGTGTTCTGCCTTCATACCAGGCCAATATCCTGGAGCCGGGTGGAATAGTGTCTGGCGGGCCTTGCGGTTGTGCGTGTGCAACCAATATGCCCGCTATAAAAGCCATAAATAGCAGTATCTTTTTCATACAGTTGTTATTTGGTAATGCGGTTAAGGGTATAGCTCTGGAAAGGATCCCCCCTCAGATAACTTCCATTTTCATCCAGCAGATGAAGGAGGTCATCACTTAACTTTATGAAGCGCAATGTAGTGCCGGATTTGGCAGGGGTAAGCTGATAGATCATGGAGCGGGCATGTGCGCCTGTTCCCTGTACGATGCTCCATTTGCCGGTAGATTCACTTTTGATACCCGGCTGGGAATAGTTGTTATCCGGCAGGGTGTAGTGGCTGTAACCCGTCAGCCGGTAGGTGGCAGGCTGCTGTGTGACGGAGTCCCGCAGTAAAGTAAGCTCCCATTCAACCAATGCGCAATCGGTACTTGGGGCAATATTATGCAGTGGTCTTATCAATTGGCCGCAGGGAGTAGTGCCGGCAAACTTCTCCTTGGCGGGGGCATTCATACCTGGTATTGGCGCAGTTCTTTCGCCGCTAAACAGGGAAAAGATGGCAAGGATAAATGTAAACAGCTTCATAACAGAAAATTATGCTTTAAACCTACGTAAAAGCGGTTACAGATCCTCCTTTACTACACATAATGCAAGATTTGCTTGATGAAGTGCTGCTCCAATACCCTAAAGCGGCTGCAGCATTTTCTTTATTTCCACCGTATCGTGCTCTTTTTTTGTGCTATGATCAAAAAGGGGAGTAGTACAGTGTAGAGAAGGGTACCGTAAAATTTTATCATAACAATTAATGTTATCAGGAATTGTACACGAATGTAAAGAAAACAATTGATTGGCAATCCGTTATTGCCGCCGGCAAAAACGATACTCTGCCAGGGCATACGCTTTGCAGCTAACCATCAGTACTATAACCAAAATAAATTTGCGCAACCAATTAGTTGCGTGTATATTTGCAACCAGTTAGTTGCGTAATAAAGAGGTATACCCATGAAGAGAGACGTTTTCCAAGCTATAGCAGACCCTACCCGCAGAGCCATCCTAAGCCTGATAGCCTTGCAGCCGATGACGCCCAATGCACTGACCGAACATTTCGATACCAGCAGGCAGGCGGTGTCCAAGCACATTAAAGTCCTTACTGAATGTCAACTGGTAAAACAGGAACAATCAGGCAGGGAAATTTATTACCATTTTAATCCTAAAAAGATGAAAGTAATAGCAGACTGGTTAGAGCCTTTCCGGCAGCTCTGGGAAACCAGGTTCAATCAACTGGATGCTGTATTAAATAACTTAAAAAACAAATAACCATGATTGCAAACAAAGAACTTGTCTTTTCAAAAGACCTGGCCAATAAAAAGGTCCACGTCGTCAGAGAATTTGATGCGCCTGTGGAGCAGGTGTGGAAAGCCTGGACAGAAAGTGAAATACTGGACCAATGGTGGGCGCCCAGGCCCTGGAAAACAGAAACGAAATCAATGGACTTCCGGGAAGGTGGCCGTTGGCTGTATAGTATGGTAGGACCAGAAGGGGAGCGCCATTACTGCCTGGCAGATTACCAAAAGATCGTGCCCAATAAAAGCTATACGTATATTGATGCTTTTTGTGATGAAAACGGCAATAAGGGTGAGGATTTTCCCAATATGCATTGGCTGGTTGAGTTCAAAGCTACCGGTCAGGGCACTACCGTAGCGATCGAGATCAGCTTCTCCAGTGAAGATAGTTTTCAAAAGATCATTGAAATGGGCTTTGAGCAAGGCTTTACCATGGCGTTGGGTAACCTTGATGAAGTACTGGCTAAATAATTTGCTTAATAATGTAAAAAGGTTTCAGGTCTATTGGCCTGAAACCTTTTTTTAGGCGGTTATTGGATCTTTTCCTCTTCTTAGCTATTGTAAGGTTACTTTTTCAGTAATGATCCGCGTAGGGCCAGGATTGGGGTATCCATACTTCAGCCAAAACGTATGAGTGGCCGGATCATACGTATTGTTGTAAACAGGATCTCCGGCAATAGCTGCTACTGTAGCGGAGGAGCCAGAAGTGCCGCTCCCCGGGGCAATAGATACCGTATTGCCGGCATTGATGGTTAAGTTGATTCTTACAGTGTTGCCAAGGTCGCCGAGGTCTTTGGATACACTATTGACGCCAATGGTAGCAAGACTTACTTCCGTTTCAAAGTCCCGCGGGGATGTGGGATGCTCAAAATGGCCTGTGGCCAGGTAATCACCATCATAAACATTCCGGAGAAGTATACCCAATAACGATTGCTTTGAAGTGGCAGGCAACTTAACAGAGGGATCGCTCACCGAAGCGACCTGCAGTCCCAACGCATAAGCCTTTGTAGGGTCCACGGCATCTTTTTTTAACCGGAGAGAGACCTCCACATAAGGCTGACCTGCAGGAATGGTGACCGTCGGATTGAGATCATAGGCAGCAGCGGGCAATACTTCGTATTCAGTACCGTTTGCTGCGTTGTGGTCAGCCACCAGGGCCGGCGTCGGAGCTAAGGTTACCTGCACATCTTTGTCATAGGCCGGGCCTGTGAGTGACAGTACAAAAGCCTGTATTTGTTCTTCGGCAGGCGTTGTAAAAACAGCCTGTATATTGATGCCCCTCGTTTCATAAGCATTTATCACAGCAACGAACCGGTCTTTATTATTGGTCTTGAGCCCGGTTTCATTGTTGTCAAAACCTTCATCTTTTAAGCAGCCTGTCATCGAAAGCGACAGGACAGCCATTGCAAGGAAATATATTCGTTTCATTGTATTAGTTTGTTGGTTTAACGGTCCCAGAATACGGTGGAAGTAAAAGGGTCAATAGTACCTTCTGCCTGTACATTGGCCGCATTGTAACTGAACTCATTGGTGGCATAAGGATAACGTGTTGGAACGTGGTCGGTCTCACGGCCCGGATCGATGGAAATAGCAGGCTGTACGACGCCGGTCCTCCGGTAATCATTCCACGACTCCAGGTGGTTGTTGCCGTTGAATGCAAAATATTTCTGCCAGATGATCACCTTAATTTGATCAGCCTGTGCAGCAGGCCAGGCTATTCTCGCATCAGCATTGCCAAGATAGGTATTGGCAGTAGCTACCGCATTGGGAACGCCCAGCCAGCGGAAAGATTCCCTTACACCTTCTTCATACAGGCTTTTTGCATCGCCGCTGATCCATCCCCGTGTGGCAGCTTCCGCTTGTAAAAAGAGGTTTTCGTAGGCTGTAAGCACCCAGGCATCCATGGTGGCAGATTTAGCCAATCCGGAGGTTCCGCCGGCAGTGGTAGGCGCTCCACCAATATCAGACAACTGGCCTTCGCCGAATAAATGTGCCGGGTCATTGTTCAAACCAAAGTCAATACCGCGGTACTGGCCCACAAAAGTGCCCCCACGGACAGGGCGGTAAAAATATTTGTACCGCTCGTCATTCAATCCTTTCATCAGGTTCAGTGCAAAATTGTTGGCCCGGCGATAATCCTGGGAGTAGTTGCCCGCCAATCCAAACGCAAAAACTGACCAGTAAGGATTGGGCTTATCACTCGTATAGCCGGGATTCACTGCAGCCGTTTGGCCGGCCCCCAGGAACCCACTGCCTTCTGCAGTAATGGCAGCGATCTCAGTAGCGGGGTTGAAGCCCGGTACCTGGCTCATATGGATCAGCAAACGCAATTTCAGCGTATTGCCAAATCGGGCCCACTGCGCTTTATTGCCATGGAACATAATATCCGCGTTAGCAATATCAATGTTCCTGGATACATCGGCATTCTTGATCAGGGTGATCCCTTCCGTGATTTGCTTCAGCAGGTCCTTATAAATATCCTCTCCCTTATCATAAGCCGGGGTAATATTCTTTTTTATGTCCATAGCTTTGGAATACGGAACATTGCCGAACATATCAACCAGTATCTGGTAGTGCAGGCTCTTCATGACCTTCGCAATGCCAGCATAAAATTCCTGGCCGGAGGCTTCAGCTTTCTGTTGCATCGTGTGATAATCAAAAATGATATCATAATTATTATTCCAGTTCGAATTGCCGAAGTCTGTTGTCATGGAATACTTGTTCTCTGTTACCGCTCCATAGTTGGTGCCCACGGCCCAGTAGCCCATCCAGGCGCCCAGCGTAGAAATGGAGTTGTTGAAGGCATTGTTGACGGTCACTCCGCCGGTACGTGCCAATGCCGCCGGCAGTATCAGGTCGGGCGTAATGCTGGTGGTTGTAGGGACATTGGGGTTGTCATTGATGTCGAAAAAGCTTTTACCGCAGCCTGTGATCAGTATGGCTGGTAATGCAAATGCTATGATCAATTTCTTCATATACTGGGATTAAAAAGTAAGATTAATGGAAGCACCATAAATACGGGTAGGCGGCGTATTGAAAGAGTTGTTCACACCCTGCGCATTACCGGTTGTATTGCTGAATTCCGGATCTGTATAGATATTGGATCCAGGTACCCAGGTAAACAGGTTACGGCCACTTACGGTGATCACGGCGCTTTTTACAAAACGGGTACGCTGTAAAATGGAGGCTGGCAGTTCATAAGAAAGTGATACTTCCCGTAACTTCCAGGATGCTGCACTGGTATAATAGAGTGATTGCGTATTCTGGAACACATTGGCGGTCCAGAAAGTAGCTGTACCACCACTGGTCAAAACATCTGTATTATCGACAAACTTTCCGGTCCCGTCATCATAAGCCGAATTCGGGAAGATAAAGGGCTTCCTGTTATAGCGCGTTGTTAAGGCGCCAGATCCTTCAAACACAAGGTTGGGGCCGATACCATGGTATACATAGTGTCCGCCTCTGTAATCAGCCACGATACTTAAAGAGAATTTTTTGTATTGAAAAGAGGGATTGATACCAATTAAATGCTTGGGCAGGGTCCTGCCATAAGCTTTTGTAACAGGATCGGTGGTAGGTAATCCTGTAACACGGTCAACGATCACTTTTCCATCCGGTGTTCTGTTGAAATCGGTCAACTTAAGCACGTATGCCGGCATTCCTACAATGGCATAATTGAAGTTGATGGAGCCCAATTCGGTAAGTCCCTCGTAGATGCTTGTTACTTCATTATCAGAATAAGTATAATTGGCTTTCAGGTCCATGCGAAAATCCTTGCCCGCCTGGATCAACGGTGTCAGGCGCAGGTCAAACTCCAGGCCTTTATTGACGAAAGAGGCCGCATTGACCAGCGCGGTCTGATAACCGGTAGCGCCGGATACCTGCACACCAATGATCTGGTCGGTATTGTCCTGGCGGAAAGCTGTGGCTTCCAGCATGAGACGATTGTTCATAAAGCCGATCTCAAAACCCACTTCTTTACCGTTTACAAACTCAGGTTTGATATCGGGGTTGTTGATAGTGCCATTGGCCGAATAGCCGGCCAGGTTGCCATAGGGGAATCCTGTGCCCGAACTGAAAGTTGATTCCAGGGAATACGGATCAAGGTTTACAGTACCCGATAAGGCCCATGAACCACGCAGCTTCAGGTAACTAATTGGAGTGGTTTTAATTTGGGGCACCACTTCATGCAGCAGCAAGGATAAACTTCCGCCGGGATAAAAGAAACTGTTCTTGCTGATGTTCAGGCGGGAGTCCCATTCATTCCTTCCGGTTAATTCCAGGAAGGCCCAGTTGTCCCATCCAAAGCTAAGTTTGCCAAATACCGCAGTTGTCCTGATCTCGCTGTTACCCTGGTTAACAATGGCCTCACCAGAGCGGTTACTAACATTGTACAGGGTTGGGATGATCAGGTTATTGCCGCGGGACTCCAATTGTTTATTAATGCGCTGGATAACCGAATACCCGACCAGCCCGTCTACTGATAAACGGTTAATTTGTTTCTTATAGGTCAAAAATGCTTCTGAGTTGAGGCGGCTGGCAAAGCCCATAGCATCTGAAACAGAGGCCCTGACAGATTGTATACTCTTCAGATCGGTGGTATACTTGGACACATTAATGGCTCCCAACACACTTTTATTACTGACGAATGCCACATTGGTACCCAGGCGGTAAGTGAAATTGAAACCTTCCATGATCTTGTAGGATGCCTCAAGAGTGGCCACCAGGTCATCAGAACGGCCCTTATTGCGGTCAATATCGATCAACATCCAGGGATTCCAGCCAAAACGGTTGTAATAACCATCGGGCGTGGAAAACTTATTGTTGCGCCAGTCCTTGAATTCAGTAATAGGCACATGGGCTGCTGTTTTAAACAAGCTACGGTATATATTATTGGCTGAACCCCTGTCCTGGTTCACGATATTATAGTTGCCTTGTGTATAGAACATCCTGAAAGAGGTAGAAAGTCTGCCAAATTCACGGCTGGCATTCAACCTGATCGTGGTTCGACGGTTTTCATCCTTGGGGATCAACCCGTTCACCTTTACGTCCTGAAGACTTAAATAATAGCGGCTTTTCTCATCCCCGCCGGAAATGGACACATCGTTTTGAAAGGTAATGGCGGGACGGAAAAACTGCTCAGCAGGCGATTTGCTTTGAGCAGCATACCGCACTTTGTTTACACTGCCGTCTTCCAGGGGATCACCCAGGGCCACTTCACTGCCATCGTACCGGGGACCAAAACTATTGTTGGTCCATACATCAAGATGTGGCGTTCCGTCGGGGTTTTCACTTTCTCCATTGCCATACTCTTTTTGAAATTTAGGTACAAAGGAGATCGTCTCCCGCTGGATCGTGGTGCCTATCGAAATGACAGGCTTGCTGCGGTTGCCACTTTTGGTAGTAATAATGATCACACCATTCCCGCCTTCCTGGCCATATAAGGCAGCGCCGGTATTGCCCTTCAATACCGTCACATCCTGTACATCATTGGGATTAAGCGTGCTGATCAGCGATAAAGGCATCGGCGATCCATCAATCACCAGCAAGGCCTGGTTATTACCTGTCAGGGAACGGATGCCACGCAGCGTGATCCGGGTATCGGCAAATACCCCGTTGTTGGTGGTCTGGATAGTCAAACCTGATACTTTGCCCGTTAATCCATTTTGAACATTGATTGGTTTTGCCCTGGAGGCGTCATCACCACTGACCTTCGTAACAGAATAGCCCAGTTCTTTGGGCTGCCGCCGGATACCCAGGGCGGTCACTACCACTTCATTTAAGTTATTGCTGACCACCGTTAAGGAAATGGTCATACCCTCGCTGGCGGTTACTGTTTGCGGCGCATAGCCCGAAGAAGTGATCGTGAGCCTGGCGCCATCATTGACACGGATGGAAAAACGTCCGTTCGCATCGGTTTGTACCGCTCTTTTTGTGCCGGTTTCCAGGACCGTGGCAAATGGCACAGGCTCTCCTTTACTGTCCTTGACAACCCCTGATACCGGTTTCTGCTGGGCCTGCAGGTGCAGCAGAAGCAGGGTAAAGACAACAGTCAAAATTTGCTTCATATCGTAGATTTGGTTGATTGGTGAATGAATACAGACAACCAATGCAATGCTTTTGAAACACAAAACCGACAGAATGGAATAATTAACTACTCAAGCGACTGATACAGGCGCTGTAATGCCAAACAGTGCTACGTCTGGCTATCGGTTTACCTTATTGACCAATCCATGTATAGATCCGCCTAAATAAATACTACGTATAGTCATTACAGTCCCAGTTACCATCATTCAGAAGTATTGGTCTGTCATTTCAGCGCTCCACTGCATTTTATAGGCAGGCACTGCTACAACTTTATACCCAAAAAGCCTGCTCACCCCACGCCATCTGTGCACAGCCGCGCAGTATCTAATTTTTAACCATAAAAAATGAACATGAAAATGAGTGCGCTATTTTTCAAATGCCTTGCGGTCATACTATTGACCTCATCCTGCAAAAAAGACCCGAAAGAAGAAGACAGTGGAACACCTACTGCCAATGTGGTAAAAGGAAAGGTTACCGATACCCAGGGCCGCCCGCTGAAAGGAGTTACCATCCTTATTGACAACACCCTTTTATACAACAGCTACCTGGAGGGTACTACAAAAGATGATGGCACGTATCAAATTAAATTGTTCAACAGTGCCTGGCAGGCCTATGCCGAAATGAATGTGGACTATAATGGAAAGACGTATAAGATAGACCTGCACCCGGATAATCCGGCGGGCTTTAGCGGTGAAGGCGCCATCCGCAACTTTCAATGGAAGCTGAGCGGTAAAAAGCCTGTGCCGCTGACAGGTCATTATGGTGGTACTATCATCACCGATAAGTATATATTGAGCGAGATTTACGATTCCGAAAATATTGAATTCACGTTAACCCCCGCAGGCGCCCTGATTGACGGCTCCACCGGCGAGGTGATCAAAATGAAACATGGTCAACCCGCCACCGATACTTATGGTAAACTGGTGGATATCCCCATCGGCCGCTATACAGTGACGGCAGTTTATCCATCCGCAACAGGTAATATCCCGCTTAAATTAAGGGACAAGGAACACAACCGCACAGGGCCATTTACCTCCAGCCTGCAGTTGGATTTTGAGCCGACTACCAGCACTGGTAATAATATGGCTATCCTGGAATACAACGAGAAATAAGGCTTCACGGCTGCAGGTCTCGAAGAGTACAAAGACAGAAAAGCGAAGAATAGAAAAAGGGATTGAAGGCAGAATGCCCAATCCCTTTTTTAATGAAGAACATCCTATTGCTTCACAAAAGGAAGGGTAGTCTTGCCGCTTTTCTCTTCAATCACCAGGTAATAGGTCCCCTTCAGCAATTGACTTACCGGCATGCTTACCACACCGGAAGAACCAGTTGCCGGCATCTTCTGCAACAGTCGTCCATCATTGTTATAGACCGACAAGCTGATAACAGCGCGTTGCGGTGGCAATGCCACATGAATCCTATCAGTAGCAGGATTGGGAAAGAGTGCATAGGAGGGTAAGTTGTTCCTGAACAACAGTACAATGGTCTTTGAGTATTCATAGTTACCATCCAGGTCGGTTTGTTTGATCCGGTAATAGACAACGCCGCTGGTAGTGTGCCGGTGAAGCCAGGAATATGTGCTGCCGTTGGATTGGTTGGCAGCTTTTAGTTCGCCGGCTGCTAAGTAAGTGGCGCCATCTGTACTGTACTCCACAATAAACTTGTCAGCCTGTTGTTCCATTCCCGTAGCCCAGGAGAGCAGGGTTCCGTCTGTTTTAACTTCCCCTTTTACATAGAGCCAGTGAACTGGCAGGGTAGCGCCCAGCGTAAAATCGGCATAGGCTGACATGCTCCAGGGGTTTTGTTTGCTGCGCAGGTAGAGCGTGTGAGGGCCCTGGGCAACACCTGTTAAAGGAACAGAGAAGGAAAAATTAGCCACCTCTGTAGAAGCTCCCACACTTATAGGATGCCCATTCCCGAAACCCGGATCATTATCCAGGTAATATTCCACCTGCCCAATGGGGGGCGCTGCTGCAGGCGCCGTAGGGTAAGGTGTTACCATTGAATTGTCGAACAGTGCATAGTTGGAAAAGCTCCAGTGGCCTTCCGCATCCCTGATGCGTATGAATAACCTGTGCACACCGGCTGATAGTCCCATCAGGTTCACCAGCACATTTACGCTGGCAGCGTTGGTGGCAGATGGTAAAACAACGGGAGTACCATTACCCGGCCCGGGATCGTTATCAATAAAATATTCGGCTCCGGAGAGGGCAGGGGCTGCTGCCGGAGTGGGATAGAGCGGTACTGCCACATTATCGAAAAAGCCGATGTTGGAAAGGCTCCATTTACCATCGGCATCCTGTACACGCAGGTATAAATTGTGCAATCCGTTGGTTAACCCGGTGCCATTTAGCGCAATAGTGGTACTAAAGTTTGCAATATTGGTAGAAGACGTTAAGGTAAGAGGCGTGCCATTGCCCAATCCCGGATCAGTATCAAAAAAGTATTCAGCCTTCACCAGCGGCGCCAGTGTGCCGGGACCAGCAGGATAAGGTTCCTGTGCCACAACAGCGGAACACAGGCTCACAGCAATGCCCGACAGCCATAAGATATGCTTCATTACAAGAACTTTTAAGTGATTAATTATTGGAACGGGTGCTGAAGGTGATGTCCATCGAAGTAGCTGAAGCCGGTATGGATGGAGGTACGGTGAGACTGTAAATAGTGGGGATTGGCGGGATGCCGCTTAAGCGATAGGGATCGGCTGTGCCAAAAGCGCCGGCATCGGGCGTTATACCGCCAATGGGCTCGCCTGCTCCGATAGCAGGAGAGCCGGCCTTGAGTTGGTATTTCCCATCGGAAGAACCGGTATTCTCAAAGAAAACCGTGGCCGATACACCATTCTGGTTATTGTTTCCGGCAGGTAAGGTATTGGCGCCGGAAGCAAGATTGTATTTGACCGTACTGGTAGAAACGGTCAAAGTGCTTAAAAAGATATTGTTACTCACATAGCTGTTGGCAATAGTAGCCGCGGAGACAAATACATTATTCCGCACCAGGCCATTAATGACTTTGTTGATGGTAAACGTGTTGAGAAATATACAGTTGGTAACCTTAATGTTCTCCACCGTGGTTAATGACAAGTCTGAATGTCCGATGCATTTATTAATAATGAGGTTGGCTATTTTGGAATTGGCTATAGGCGTGTATACGCTTATATTGCCCTCACATCGCGTAATGGTGACATCATCTACACTGGCATAAAGATAGATCGGAGCGCTAAGGCCCATAAAAGTGCTGCCGGAGGCCAGTGAATCAATTAGGATAGAAGCTATTTTAGTAGACAGGCCCATCGCCTGCAGGCCGGTGTTGGCGCCGGTGCCGGAAAGCAGGTAACCGGAACCGATCAATACCAGTTTTTTGGTGAGGGTAGCGGAGTTATAGAGAGTAGCAGAGCCCTCAATGTATAAGGTGTCGCCAGTCGTCACAAAACTGCTTGCAATAGCTGCAGACACTTCCTTATAATCCGCTGATACACCGGTGGCATTGTTGATACGCCACACTTTTGCCTGCACATCACTTGTCTGCAGGAGGCCACTCACAATAATAATAACAGATAATACGCTTTTTTTCATAATAATTAATTGTAGGAAAGTTAGTGGCAAAGACAGGAAAAGCTGCCGCGGTGTCACACAAAAACGACAAGATGCTATAACTTACTGGTGAAGTGATGCATACCCCAACCGAAATGGAAACCCGTAAACACAAGCCCCGATCAACACTTGAATATGCTTTGCCAGCGATTAAGATAGATAAATCATCATCTTAAACAGCAACAAATACGCGCAATTGGATTCGTATTTATTTTTGACCTGTTACAGCAGCCGGAAAAGTACTGTAACAAAGGGTCGTTAGAATATTTCTCATGTGACACAGGTGGTTTCTACCACCTGTTCTTTATTAACATATCTGCTCTTAACCCCCAAACGTTATTTACAAACTATGAACCTGCTAAAAACTTTTTGTTGCTGCTTAGGTATATTAGCTTCCATCAATGGCTATTGTCAGCCCGGGATGACGATTACAGAAGCGGAACTTAGATTCGCCCAACAGGCCCGGGAAGAAAATACGAAAGCGGCGTTTCTGTCCTGCCTGGATAGTAACGGTGTTGTCTTTAACAGGGGAAAGGCCATCAATGGATTGCAATACTGGCAGCGTGCTCCAGAAGAAGGTCCCAGGCTGCTGTGGCTGCCCGCCCTTAGCCTTACATCGGCCAAAGGTGATCTGGGTTTCACGACAGGCCCCTTTGAATTGAGGGATTCATTAGCAGGGACTGTCTTAACCTGTGGTCAATATATTTCTGTCTGGAAAAGAAATGCAAAAATGGAATGGAAACTATTGGCCGACCTGGGAACGGGTTATACGCCTACTGCTTATCCGGCACAGGTGCTTGCTCCCTTTCAGGTGACCTTACTACCAGATACAGCCATGGTTGATCTATACCAACTGGAAACAAACCTGAACTATGCTACTATGTTGTATCCTCAATCAATATTGAGCAGAGAAGGCAAACAGCCGTTGCAATCTGCCGACACTGTCTTGCAGGAGTTAACAACACTGCCTGCCAATATAGAATATACGCCGCTTGCCGCCGGCATCGCTCAAAGCAATGACCTTGGCTATGTGTATGGCCAGGCGAAAGCGGGCAATAAAACAGCAAACTATGTACGGATTTGGGGACATACTACAAAAGGGTGGGTAGTATTGCTGCAGGCAATCGGGTTATAGCTTTACTCGCCAAGCCACTTTTTAAAATCGGCTGCCCGGAGCCGGCTGATGATGATCTCTTCATGAGCAGCCGGTCGAACCTGAACCTTTAGCTTTCCGGCAAACCAGCTTTGAACTTTTTCTATGTGGTTATAATTAATGATGAATTGCCGGTTCGCCCGGAAAAAGGCCTTTTTGTCTACCTCATTTTCAACTTCATCCAATGCTTTGTCAAGGATCAGGTCATCGTTAGTGGCTGTCTTTATGTATTGACACCTTTCTTTGGTATAGAAGTAGGCAATATTCCTGGCTGGTACAGAGATCATCCGTGTACCTGTTTTGGCTAAAAAGCGTTCCTTAAATTCCACGGGGTCCATCGCCTTCATTTCTTCCAGGAGCCGCAGCACATTTTTTTGTAATTGCGTGTCGGGGCGGCCATGCAGGCGTTTGTATTTTTCCAGGGCAGCCTTCAGCTCCGACTTATGCAAGGGCTTCAGCAAGTAGTCAACACTATTTTGTTTGAAAGCCTTCAGCGCATGCTCCTGGTAAGCGGTAATGAAAATGACGGGAGTGTCAATGCTGACCTTTTCAAAGATCTCCAGGCTTTGGCCGTCGCCCAATTCAATGTCCATGAATATAAGGTCAAGTTCAGGAGCCTGTTGCAGGAAGGCAATGCTCGTTTTCACGCTATCCAGCACATTGACTATCCGCACATCTTTTTCCAGGTCATGCAGCATTTCGGTCAACCGCTGCACGGCAATATTTTCGTCTTCAATGATCAGCACATTCATAGGGATGCTTTTAAAACAGGGAAACTCACGGAGAAATATTGTTGATTGCTATCGATCACAATGCCGGGCAGCGCCAGCAATTGAAATTTCTTTTTCAAATGTTGCAGGCCATGCCCCGATCTTAGTACGCGGTTCTTTGGCTGATAATTATTCCGTATTACCACACGTTCCTCCTGCTTGTTGAGCCAGATATTGATAAACAGGGGTTCTGCCCTGGTGACAGCATTGTGCTTGACGGCATTTTCAATCAGTATCTGCAGGCTCAGTGGCGGCACCTGGAAACGGGCCGCCTCTTCCATGGCTTCTTCCAGGAACAGTCCTTCGGGATAGCGGGTTTTCAACAGGGAAAAATAGATCCTGGCAAATTTCAATTCTTCTTCCAGGCTGATCAGGGTGCATTCGTTGGCCTCTAAAAGGTACCGGTATACATAGGCCAGGTCTTCCGTAAAATGGATGGCCCTTTTCTGGTCTTTTTCAATCAGTCCGATCAGCGTATTGAGTGTATTGAATAAAAAATGGGGTTGAATCTGTACTTTCAGGGAATCGAACTGCATTTGCAGGTTCAGCTTTTTCAGTTCGTTGGCCTCTATTTGTGTGGCCTGCCACCGTTGTATATAAAACATGATCTCATAGAACGATACCTCCAGCAAAATAAACAGCAGGGTGATGCCCGTAAACAAGAGAAAAATGGGAATAGTCATCACAGGAACGCCCCATAAATTCAACTTGCCTTCGATGAAAATACGGGCAAACCCCAATAGAAAACCATAGGGTATCAATATAGCGGCTACGATCGCCCTTCTTTTCGAATTGTGCTGAATGCCTTTCCGTCTTTTGTAGGTCTGCAAAGCCACAAAACGTACAGGCTCCCATACCAGGATGGTAAAAGCAATGGTTACGATCAGCGTTTTGGCCAGCAGGTTTTTTGCCTGGACGTTAAAGAACATATCCAGCATGAAGAAACAATAGAAAAGGACCGCAAAGGCCAGGTACCCATAAAGCCGCACTTTTTTTTCACCGATCAGCACAGACAAATTTTTGTAAAAATAAGTCAATGCACATAAAGTGCCTGCTATTGCGCGATCAATTTGAATAGCTTGTCCGTCATTTCAGACGCCAATAACGTCATTTCAGCAGCTCAGGCAGGACTGCCAGTCAATTGCCTCTATAAGACATGGCTGCAATCCTGCCTGCGGCCTGTTATTTAACGGTCTGCCTATTGTCTTCCTGGTCCGTATCCGGCAGGTAGCCGTAAGGATCAATAACCGCTATAGCCGGTTTTTTGTCAAGCTCAATCGTCACTACATTGACCACCCGGGAAAAATGGTGCTGCTTCAGGTACAGGGGCTTTGTGTGCCGGTTCCATTGACCGGCCGGTTGGTCGTAAACAGCTACTGTCATTACATCATCCGGGGCCAGAGGCTGAGGTTGTATACCGCTTTCATCAAAGGCAGCCAGGTTCACCTGCAGTTGCAGCCTGAACCGGCCGGGGGATAGGGAGTCGCATCGCAGTACCTGCAGCTTGTTGCTATACACGATTACCTTGTTAAAAAGATCATCTATCCGCTTTGCCTGTTGCGGTGTGGCGCCTGTACTCAATTCACGGAGCAGATCAGTGGTTGTCGCCTTGGTATGTGAAACACCATACTTGCCCAGGAGTCTTTGCAGGGCCTGGTCCATGTGTTCTTCCCCCAACATTTCTTTGATGCCATACAGCACCCGCCCGCCTTTCTGATAATAGGCAAAAGCCTGGGTGGTGCGGACCAGCGGTGCTTCCTGTTCTCCCTCCATATTGCGCAGGGTAAAATAAAGGTTGTTGTCAGCTTTCAGCAGACTGCTCAGGTATTGCCGGCCAAAGCGTTTTTCTGTTACCATGAACTCCGTATACTTCGCCAATGATTCTGTCAGCACGGCCCTGCCCGGGGCATCCAGTGGCGCCAGTTGGTTGGCCCACCATTGGTGCGCTACCTCATGGGCGGTAACGGCATAGATATTGTTGAACCGGCTGCTGTCGCGCAGGTCACTCATGAAGTTGATCTTTTCTGTACTGAACAATACGCCCGGGTAAGCAGTGGCGGCGCCGGGATAGTGCGGGATTTCAGCAAGGGTGAGGTGCGACAGGGGGTAAGGACTGAAATGTGTGGTGCCATAATTTATGGCATCCTTCATGGCCTGCATCATCGTGGGCAGGTTGTGCGTGTGCCCGGGTTGATAATAAATGCTGAAGCTAATATCTTTATACACTTCCTGCTGCACCGCATACCGTGCCGAGCTTAATGCCAGCATGAAAGCAATGGGCTGCCCCGTTTTGTAATGGAAATAGTGCCGGTTATTGGCGGTCCATTCTTTTTGCAGGTCACCTATTGTTACTACCTGTTGGTCTGTGACAGTAGAGACCACGGTTTCATAGTCCACCAGGTGATAGCTGCTGTCTGTTGAAGTGGTAGCAATGAGTGGCGGCAGTCCGTTCGCTTTCCTTAAAGCAACATTACCTGTTTCATAACGGTCATTGTACCCCAGGAAGGGGATGTATTTTTCCAGTTCAATATAGCTGCCATTGCTTACTACGGAATGCTCGGGGTTAAAGGGGGCAAAGCTGTTCCGTTCTACTGCCATGGAAAACTGCAGGTTCATTTCCATGCCCGGCAATAAAGGGGTGGCCAGCCTATACCAGTATTGCTGGAAGGCAGGATCGGCTTTTTCCAAGGTGGCATGGGGAACAGAAAAAGTAACGTTGGTCACTTCCGGATCAACGCCCAGCCATAAGGTGGAAACGGGCTGATCGCTTTCGTTTCTCAACCGGTAATGACCTTGCACGGTGTATGTGCCTGTTGCCGGGTACAAGTCTATATTGGTTTTGATGGCTACGATATACGGTTGCGGCAAGGACGCTTGTGACTTGTACTTTTTTTCATAAGATGCCTGCCAGGTCTGCACCGTTTTATTGTTCCGCGCTGTACTGACGGAAGGTGTTTGTTTATAAATATACATACCAGTGGCAATCCAGGTGAGCAGGCACGTGGCGAGGAATACCTTGCCGGTGCGGCCCCATTGCCGGCCCATTGACTTCGCCCGTTGCCACAAAGTAGCCGATGTGCTGCCCTGCCATAAAGCGGCGGCCAGCAGGGACAGCACAGCCGCACAAGCAGTCCAGTACAACAGGTACCAGTTTGTCGCGGCCGTATAATGGCCGAAGCCGTTCATGAGCGAATACCTCAGGTCGGGCAGGGTGGCATAGCGCAGCAGGTAATGATGAATGCCCAACTGGCGACTGAAGATCACAATGCCTACGGCTACCAGGCTGAGTAACATGCCCAGGTATTTGTTGGGCGTGATTGTTTGTATGAATGCGATCAATACTGCCAACAGGAATAAGGGCAGGCCACTGTAGTAATACAGGGAAAGATAGGCAGGCACGTCAATGGTGCTATAACCGGTCAATAACTGCAGGCCCATCCCGATGAAAATATTGACTGTAACAAGTATAACTATCAGCACAGCAAGGGTAGCGCATTTGGCGCCCCACAAAACAATATTGGGCGCTGGTGTACTGAAGATCAATCCCTGCATATTGGCTGTGCGCTCGCGGCTGATCAGCTCGCCGGCATAAAAAATAAGCAACAGCAAGGCTGGGCGTATGGTGCGCAACTCTTCTATAATAAAACCGGTAGCTGCATAAAACCGTGTGCCGTAAGGCCCTTGCAGGATGTTTTCTTTCAACTCTACGGCATACAGGAATATCCACAAGGCCATCATCACCAGGAAGGGAATGTGTTTACAGACCGATTTTGCTTCCAGTTTCAGTTGCGTGGTAAAGGTGGAAAGGTGATAGGCAAATCCTTTCGGATGAACAGCTACACTTTTATAAGGAATAGCTTTTGCTACAGTTGCCGGCTGTTGTTGCTTCCGGGTTTTGGCAGTGGCCGGCTTCCGGAATTTAAAATACCGGTAGCTCAGCAATAGCCATATGCCTGCTATTCCTGTCCACAACAAGCGGTTGGCCAGGAAAATACCTTCCACAGGGAACAACTTACTGTTACGGTCAGCCACCGGCCAGGAGCGGGTTTCACCCAGGAAGGCCGCCAGGCCAAAAGGGTCCAGCAAATAAGGTAAGAGGGTAGGGGTGTCGGTCTTTAAAGAGCTGGCCATGATGGGTGAATTACCCAAAATAGATCCCAGGAAATACAGGATGAACAAGCCTACACCGGTCATGTACACTGCCCGCTGGTTGTGGGTGAGCAGTGCTACACTGAAAATGACACTGCCACAAAACAGTATATTGGGCAGTCCGAATACAAAGAGCGGGTATAAAAAGTAGCTGGCCTTAAAAGCGCCGAGCTGATCGGCATCGGCGGAAAATGTACCCAGGTATATGCCCAATACCGCCAGGCCAAGGATTAAAAAAACGGCCAGTAATAAACCCTGCAACCGCACCATAAAATAGGGCAGGCGTTGCAGGGAGGTAGTAAAAATAATGGCGTCCATCTGGTGGGTGACATCCCTTAATACCACATTGGCGCAAAAGAGCGTGTTTACAAAGATGGCAAACAGGGAGAGGAAGCAGGTAATATAACTGATCACATGCGGCGAGTTCTTATGTATTTCAGTGCCGCCAAAATTCCCCTGCGCTATCAGCATGCCTAAAGCCACAAATAAAATGGCCGCCACTATAAAAGTGATTTGTTTGAAATGATATTTCAGTTCAAACCCTATTAAATGACTTAACATACAGCGCCCTCCTTTTTGGTGCGTTGCGCACCAAATAAAGCAGAGAAATAGACGGATGACAGGTCGGGCGAGAAAGGCTCAAAGCCTGCATCGGGGCGGATACCACTCAGTATATGCACCTGTATTTTGCCGCCGGTCATCCGCGTGGAGATGACATTCAGGGTGGATTGGTACTGATGCAGCGTTTCTTTGGAAACGGTTTTCTGCCATACCTGTCCTTCCAGTGCTTCCGTTAATAAGCCGGGCCTGCCTTGTAAGATAACTTTGCCACCGGCCAGGATGGCCATATTGGGACAGAGGTCATGCACATCTTCCACGATATGCGTAGACAGGATAACCACTACCTGCTCACCGATCTCGCTCAGCAGGTCGTGAAAGCGGTTGCGTTCCAAAGGGTCCAGTCCGGCGGTGGGTTCATCTACAATGATCAATTGCGGGTTGCCCAGCAGTGCTTGTGCAATACCGAAGCGCTGGCGCATGCCGCCGGAGTAAGTGCTCACCGCCTGCTTCCTGACTGCATACAAGTTGGTTTGCTGTAATAGTGCCAGTACCTGTTCTTTGCGCGCCTTCTTATCCGTGATACCCTTTAAAATGGCCAGGTGGTTCAGCAGGTCTATAGCGCTGATCTTTGGATATACGCCAAAGTCCTGCGGCAGGTAACCCAGTTGACTGCGCAGTTGCTGTTCGTGCCGGAAGATGTCTTTGCCATCAAACAATACCTGCCCGCTATCGGGTGGTTGTAAAGTGGCCAGCGTGCGCATTAAAGATGATTTGCCGGCGCCATTGGGGCCCAGGAGGCCAAACATGCCATTGGAAATGGTGAGGGAAACATTGTCCAGCGCCTTAACGCCGTTGGGATAGGTCTTGGAAAGGTTGCTTATTTGTAATCGCTGCATGGGACTTTTGTTTAAGAGTGGGTGCAAAGTACCCTGCCGGTGCAGGTTGTTCAATTATACATGACCATGGAAAAGAAGATGATGATCAACGGCCTGTATAGGCTGTTTTCAGTTATTTTTTACTTACATCATGATAAATGATACGTTCATCATTAATATTTGCCCGGATGGACGGGCAGCCGTTTTTTTATCCTTTCATTCTGGTAATATGAAGCGATGGTATGATAAGCTGGAGCCTCTTACAAAGCGTTTTGAAGTGTTGTTGTATATAGGCCTGTTGTGCTGGATGGCTCTTTTTGACGTGCTGGAAAAAGGCGTGTATTCCTGGACGTATTACGGGAGCGCTTTGCTGGTATTGTTCCTGGTGCATTTGCCGGTATTGGTTTTCTCCTGGAACAGGGAACGTTGGAAACAACTACTTTCCGGGAGGCGGTACCTGCAATACTGGCTGGCTTGCTTTGGTGTTTATTTGGGGTTGCTTTTTGTCATTTGCAGTACTTTCCTGGAAGTGAATACGCGTTTCCAGCAATTGATCCCCATCAGCGCGCTCTTTATTTTCCTGCTCGAACTGTTGCTGACGGTTATCGCCTGGTACCGGAAGCGGGCCTTGCAATGGCAATGGATCAAGCGGTTGAGCCTGGAGCGGTCGGTGTTGATTAGCATTATACTGATTGCCGTCCTCTTTTCTATCATGGCGGTGTCCAGTATGGGCAACCCGGAATATGACAGGCCCGGCGGGTTGCTGCTGGGTTTTGAGTTTAACTTTTGGAAAGTGCTCACCCACTTTGGTGTTTTTCTGAGTTTCCTGGTGCAGTTCCTGTTCATGTACCTGTGCGGCTATTTCTTTTTTTATATCAATAACCGGGTGCTTGTGCCCCGGGTATTGAAACAAAAAGGAGTGGTGATGTACATACTGGCCGGATTGGCCACGGTAGGCATCACTTATCCCATCATTGCGCAATTGCTATCCCTGCTGCCGGTGAATGGCAGATTGGGCAAGGTCTTTTCTGATAATCCCTTTTTACTGGAGAATGCTTTTGGGGCCATATTGATCATCCTGCTTAGTCTGCCGGTAGTGCTGGCCCTGCAATGGTCGAAGCAGAACAGCCGGATCATGTCGCTGGAAAAAGAAAAAGCAGAGGCCGAGCTGGACCTGCTCAAGCAACAACTGAATCCACATTTCTTTTTCAATACCCTGAACAACCTGTATGCACTGAGCCTGGCGCAATCAACGCAAACACCGGAAAGCATTTTGCAGTTATCGGAGTTAATGCGTTATGTGATCTATAAAGCCAAAGAGCCGGCCGTGTCTGTACAGGAGGAAGTAAAGTACCTGGAAGATTATATGCAATTGCAACAGATCAGGCTCAAGCGGAAGCCGGATGTACAGTTTACAAAAGAGATAGCGGGCGATACGCCTCTGGTAGCACCCCTGTTGTTAATTGTGTTGGTCGAGAATGCCTTCAAGCATGGGGTAGAGCCTGCGGAAGGAACAGCCCTGCTGCACTTGTCGTTGTATGCAGACGCTACCCGGCTGTATTTTACGTGTGTGAATTCTTTTGAGCAGGAGGGGGAAGTGGCTGCCGGTATAGGATTGGCCAACCTGGAAAGACGATTGGCTTTGTTATACCCGGGTAAACACCAGTTGAAAACCGGGATAGAAAGTCATACTTTTAAGGCTGAACTGGAATTGGACCTGACATGAAAATACGTTGTCTGATAGTGGATGATGAGCCGCTGGCGCACCAGGTGATCCTGAAATACGTGGAGGATATTCCTTTCCTGGAAGTGGTGGGGCAATGTCACCTGGCCACGGAGGCCCTTTCTTTCTTAAGTACCCAACCTGTTGATCTGATCTTCCTCGATATCCGCATGCCTAAGCTGAGTGGCCTCGATTTCCTGCGTACGTTACAGCAACGGCCACTGGTGATCATCACTTCGGCGTATGAAGAACATGCGCTGGAAAGTTTTGACCTGGAGGTGTGTGATTACCTGCTCAAGCCTTTCCGGTTCGACCGCTTTTTGAAAGCAGCTAATCGCGCGCTGGCTATGTATACTTTACGGAAACAGGCTGCTGAAAGTACTGCTGCTGTCGTGCAGCCGGTAATGCCTGCTGAGCCTTTGCGTATCTACATCAAGTCGGATAAGAAACAGGTGCAGTTGGCAGTGGATGAAGTGTACTACCTGGAGAGCATGGGCAATTATGTAAAGGTATGGGGTGAACAAAAATACCTGTTAACGCCCCGCACCCTCAGCAGCTTTGAAGAGCAGTTACCGCCGGAAACCTTTGTGCGCATTCATAAATCCTATATCCTCAACAAAAAGTTTGTGCATTACATTGAGGGTAATACCATCCGCCTAAAGAATGGTAAGGAGTTGCCGCTGGGAAAGAATTATAAGCATGTGGTGAAGTTGTTTTGATTTTACAGTCGCGCCAGTTTTTTCTCAATAACCTGCTTATCTGCCGCAGTCCGGGCCAGTGTAAGCGCCTGTTCAAAATGCTGTTTGGATTTTGTATGATCAATGCCGGTATATAGTTCACCCAGCAGTATAAAATAAAAATGATTGCCGGTGAGCGATAACTTTTCTGCTTCGGCAATAGCTGCGGTCTTTCCCTGTACTTTGGCAAGTGCAAAGGTCCTATTGAGGGCTGCCATGGGAGAATAATTTATTTGCAATAAGCGGTTGTACAATTGCAAAATGCTTTCCCACTTCTCTTTACTGTCTTCTTTTTGAGTATTCCAGTAAGCAATGCCGGCTTCGAGGTGGTAACGGGAGAGCTGATTGCCACTGGCCGCACAATGCAGGAAATAGCCGCCCTTACTGATCAGGTCGGTGTTCCACTGACTGGCATCCTGCTCATCATATAAAACAAGTTCGCCGGCTACATTGACCCGGGCATCCAGCCGGGAGGCATGAAAGCACATAAGCGCCAGCAAGGCGTTGGCGGCGGGTTGATTGGTATACTTGTTTTCCACCAGCATGGAACAAAGCCGCATGGCTTCAAAACAAAGCTCTTTTCTTATGGTTTGGCCCTGACTCACGGAATAGTAACCTTCGTTGAACAGCAAATAGGTCGTTGCCAGTACAGCAGCCAGGCGTTCATCCAGTTCAGCAGGAGCAGGAAGCGCTATCCTGATCTTTTCTTCCCGCAGTTTTTCTTTTGCCCGGAACAACCGTTTATTGATCGTTTCCTTATTCGTAAGAAAGGCATCAGCTATTTCCTCAATGCCAAAGCCGCACAGGATGCGCAGCGATAACCCTATCTGTGCTTCGGGAGTGATGGCAGGATGACAAATGGCAAACATCATTTGCAACTGGCTATCGTTGATGTTTTGCGGCGATAGATCAATCTCATATTCCTCAAAGCCTGGCGCTGTGTTTTGGATGGCTGGCGCCACCTTATTGTTAAAGATAGCATGGCGTTGCAAATGATTGCGGGCTTTATTCTTTGCTACATTGTATAGCCAGGCAACGGGATTCTGTGGCAAACCTTTAATGCCCCAGGTCTGTGCGGCAGTGAGGAAGGTGTCGCTGGCAATATCTTCAGCGTTGGCTATCTGGTCAAATCCGAAATGCTTACAAAGCACCGATACGATCTTCCGGTATTCGATCCTGAATAAATGCGGTATCAGTTCGCCGTTCTCCATCTCAGCGGGTATTGTTTGTAGCCACTACCTTCCTTACTTCCACGCTGTTGCCTTCGCCCTGCAGGATGGGGCAGGCTCTTGCCATAGCCGCCGCTTCATCAAAAGAGGCTGCCTTTACAATGATAAAGCCGGCTATGGATTCCTTGATCTCTGCATAGGGACCATCGGTCATTATATTGTTGGCTTTTAATACCCGGCCTTCAGTTGATAATCCGGTGCCGCCATTAAATTTGTTCTGTGCGGCAATGCCGCCTACCCAGTCGTGGTATTGTTTCATATATACCTGCAGTTGCTCCGGCGATGGCTGGGCCTCTTTGGTGATAAGGTCCAGGCGCATCAGTAATAAATATTCGTCCATGATCATGTTTTTTTTCTGTCCATTGTAAATGTAATTACTTTTTTATGGGCAGGTAAGAGAGCAGCACCACACCACTTTTAAATACCCTCGAATTGATCAATTGAAGGTCCAGGTGATGCTGCAGGCCCTCAAATAAGGGAGTGCCGCTGCCGAGCGCCACAGGGTCTATCATGACCTGGTATTCATCAATCAGCCCGCTGTTGGCTAACTGGGTTAAGATGCTGCCGCTGCCCAGTATCGTCATAGCCTTTCCGGCTTCTTTCAGCCGTTTTACTTCGGCTTCTATATTGTCTTTCACGATCCGCGTATTGTTCCAGTCGGCCGTTTTCAATGTGCGGGAGAATACGATCTTTTCGGACTTGTTCATGCCTTCGGCTACTACCGGCATGGCTTGTTGGGCCTCGGCCGTTGGCCAGAAGCCGGCCATCATTTCGTAGGTGATGCGGCCAAAAAGCAGCGTGCTGCCCGATTGGGCGCCTTCTTCAGCAAAGGCGCTTTCCTCTCCACCGTGCTGGTGCCAGGAGATGTCGTTATCCGGCCCTTTATAAAAGCCATTCAGCGTTATGAACTGGAAGGATGATAATATGCCCATGTCATCAGTTTTAATTGTCAGGGAATAATTGATGTATACCTCTATAACAAATGAGCTATACCGGATTGGACACCGGGGAGGAAATATTTTTCCAACCTTATTGCGGGGTCGTCAGCACCACCGGTGTGCCCGGGAAAGATACGGCGGCATGGTCTTCGGTGAAGATCAGGAAACGGACAGGTTTGAAAGTGGTTACTGTTTTCAAGGAGGCTTTGTATTTGCTGGACAGGAACCCTTTGGAAGTGACCAACTGCCCGATGTTCCACCGGGCTCACTGAACTAAGTTACCAACTAATTGAATAAGTATCAATTTGTGCCTTATTTTTATCTCTTTTAAAAGAAGCTTATGCACGCCGGACAACGATATACTTTCAAGGAAATTTTTGTGTGGACGATCAGTGATGTGAAACTGATGGCCATCCTTTCCATTGTACCTGTTGTAATATTTGAGTTGTTCAACTGGCGATGGATAGCGCTGCCCTGGATACCCATTGCCATGGTGGGTACCGCTACTGCCTTTATTGTAGGTTTCAGGAATACACAAACCTACAGCCGTTTATGGGAAGCCCGCCAGATCTATGGCTCTATTATCAACAGCAGCCGTTCCTGGGGCATGATGGTCAAGGATTTTGTGGGTGCACATAGTTCGGAGGAGATACAAAAGATACGACTGGAGCTGATCAAGCGGCATATTGCCTGGCTGACGGCCCTGCGTTTTCAGTTGCGCGAGCAACGTACCTGGGAAACCAGTCGCACCAAACCTTCCAATAAAAAGTATGGTCAGCGGTTTGTGATCGATGAATGGAGCAGATCACTGGAGTCTGCGCTCACGCCCTATCTTTCCCCCGAAGAATTAAAGTATGTATTGAGTAAATCGAATAAGGCTACCCAGTTGATAGGCAGGCAGTCCCTGCAGTTGAAACAATTAAAGGCCCAGGGATTGATCGAGCCGCTGACGTATGTGGAGATGGAGAAACTGCTGGTAGACCTGTATGATCACCAGGGCCGGTGTGAACGGATCAAGAATTTCCCTTACCCGCGGCAATTCGCCACCATCAGCCAGATGCTTACCCGTCTTTTTGTTTTTATGGTGCCCTTTGGCGTATTGAATGAATTTCAGCGGGCAGGCAATTGGCTGATATGGCTGTCCATTCCTTTCAGTGGCGTAGTAGGCTGGGTATTCCTTACCCTTGAAAGGATTGGGGAGAATACGGAGAACCCCTTTGAAGGCGGCGCCAATGATGTGCCGGTCACGGCCATTTCCCGTACTATCGAAATTGACCTGCTGGAAATGATGGATATTCCGGAAGTGCCCAAGCCTATGCAGCCGGTGAATTTGATTCTTTCCTAATGGTTATTCTGTAGCCTTCTTCCATGCTTTAGTATATTTTCTGGTTTGAGTGCCCCTGTTTTGATGGTTCCGGCGCTCCGGGAGGGTATTTTTAGGGTGCAATCAAAACGAACGTTTTCCCCCAAGCCAAACCCCTCAACCCGGACCGTTTATTGAATGAGTTAAACACACAAATCATGAAAAACTTGTCATTTACCTCCAGGCCCCCCGCCGTTGCCCCGGTATTCGCCAGCACAGAATCCATGCCCCTCTGCCCACTGATTAAAGATCTAATGAAAAGTTTTATACCGCTGGCTGTTGAAAAAAGCAGCTTTATTGTGAATGATGTAGACCCCGCCTTTCAGCTTTGCGCCGATCAGCAGACCCTGGCCTTTGTACTGAGTAACCTGTTGGATAATGCCATCAGCACTACCAGCAGTGTATGTATCCGTGTGGAAGCTGTGAAACAGGCCGAAGGGATACAGATAGGCGTACGCATCAGCGCCGCCAATTTTTACAGTACCGTAACCGGCGATTTTTCGCAGGTACTGGCTGCTGCTTACCGCCTGGGTGGTAATATCCATATTTATAATCAGCGGAACCAGGGAATGGTGATCTCCCTGTCGCTGGCGGCATCATCCATATCCTAATATGGGCAGGACCCCATTTGGAGCGGTTTAGCCCACTTGCAGGAGCTCCCGGACTTGGCCGGTTGGCGCTATTTCACTATATTCATTAGGCGCTTTTATTGCCCAGCCAACAACCGGTATGACCCCCTTCATAAAAAACATCTGCTGTATACTGCTTTGCCTGTCTGTACTTTCCTTACGTGCACAGGAGGTTCCTTCCACTATTACTACCAGGTTATACTCTGCCAGACCCTCTGCTTCCTTACAGGAACGATTTAACAAGGTGCAGGTGCTCCGGTTAACGGCCAATGAGCTGGCCGCCTTCTCACGCGCCACACCCGAAAAGGTCAACCGCATTAACTGGCATATCGGTGAACAACCATGGTCCCTGCAATTGTCGGCTAAGCCGGCCTCCGCGGATAAGGTCAGTGTGACCACCAGCAGGGGAGGCGTGCAGCCATTATTGCACGGGCCGCTGTTGCTGACCGGAACTATGCAGGATGGAAAGGGCCGGGTGCGACTGGCCGTGAATGATCATTTTATTTATGGCTTCCTGGACAATGGTACAGACCGGTATTTCATTGAGCCGCTCCGGAAGTTTGATACGTCAGCTTCTAAAGAAGAATATATTTTTTACCATGTGAATGATGTGCCCTTGCCGGGCAATTTTTGCGGCACCACTGAGATGTCTGCGGGCAATAAGTATAAGGTTCCGGCTACCTCCGCAGCGGCTGTATCATCGCCTGCCTCCCAGCGTGCGAGTTGTAAACAGGTAAGGATGGCTGTTGCCACCGATTATGCCGTGTATGAAAAACATGGCTCCACTGAATTGATCGCCAATTATATTATTGCCAACTGGCATGTAGCTGAATCTTATTTTGTGGATTTAGACCTCGACCAGGAAAGTACTACCGATGTAGGAGATGATCATATTACGATGCCGGTGGTGGCCCTGTATATCGTAACAGATCCGGATAATGACCTGCTGCCCAATGGAAGTTTTTCACTCCTTGCCTTTGGCAACTGGGCCAATGCACATTTCCAGGCGCCTTTTGATATAGCGGAAATGATTACCGGCAAATCCATTCCTTTAGGTCCGCCCAATGCTGTATTGGGTGTTGCCACTGGCATGGGGCAGCTCTGTAATGCCCGCAAAGAGGTGCATGTGCTCAGGGATTACCTGAATGGAGCGAGTTATTCGCTGGTCACTGCCCATGAAACCGGGCATAATCTTGGTTGTGCGCATGATGATGAGCTATCTCCTGCAGTACGGTCATTTATTATGACTTCTTACCTGGTGCGTACTGCCACGCGGTTTTCACGGTACAGCGATTTTGTGGGAATCCCCTACGAGACTGGTTCTGCCTGGAATATTAAGCGAACATTTGAATGGGGCGCCAATGCCTGCCTGCATAGCAATCTTTGCAGCATAGACCCTTGCGAACGGGTAAAGGGGCTTACACTGGAAACGGTGGGCACCCAGGCGGTGCGCCTGAGCTGGCAGGGAACTGCACCCACCTATATTGTACAATACAAAGTAAAAGATTCAGCGATATTCCCGGTGGCCAATACGGTTGAAGTAACGGGTACGGAGATCACTATTTCCGGATTGCGGCCCTGTACCCCATATGAATTCCTGGTGAAGGCGAAGTGTGATGCTTCCACCACCAGCATTCCGGTGATTGTTCCTTACCAGCTAAGCAGTTTCCGCATTGATTCTATTGTGGCAGGTAATGCAGCCAATGGCAGGTACGACCTTTCCTTCCATCTTCATTATCTGAATAGTAATGCCGACCAACTGCAGGTAACCGCGATGGTAGACGGACAACAACAACGATTTGATTTCAGCGGGGCTTCGCAGCGCATTACCTTAACCGGCCTGCGCATAGATGGACGCCTGCTCAAAAGGCTACACATTTATATTACGGATTATGGGCCCTGTTATACGGCTGCCACCTTCCGGGCACCGGTATTGAGCAATGATTGCACGCCACTGGCAACGACCGACTTTAATGATGGTAAGGTGCCTGCCGGCTGGATCAGCCAGGTTACCCGTCACTTTCCACTGCCTTATGAGGCAAAGTACCTCGCCATAGGGTTCAACGATCGCGCCGGCAATGGCGGTCCTTTCCCTTACGGGAATATTGACAGCACCCGCATGACTTTTTATGATTTCTGGAATAACGGGATCCAGAAACAATTTGGTACTTATGAGATCTTTTCGCCGGTATTAGACATCAGCAATAAAACCGGCGTAACGCTGAGTTTCGATTATGCTTATTTCCGCACGGTTGACAGAAGGAGCCATGTGTTCGCCTGTCTGAAAGCGGATGTGTTTGACGGCCACTCCTGGGTGAATGTATGGATGGTGGATAGTTCGCAGCAATATATCAATTATACCGGCAGTGAGTTCTTCTGGCATTTTATTCCTCCCCGTATTACGATTGGCCTGGACCCCTATCGCAACCCGCAGTTCCAGGTTCGCTTTACGTTGATTGATGGCAGTAAGGGTACTTTTACGAGGGGCCTGGATGCTGCCGCGCTGGACAATATCCTGATCTGCGGTGCTGATGTATGTGCGTCGCCTGTCAATGCCCCGCTGCCTCAGCAGCGTGGTGCTGTGCATGCGGTTACTGCTGTAAAAGCCTGTACGGATGCTGATTATTTCACGCATTATTTTTCGGCGGCCGATTCCCTGCTGATCTCTTTTAAGAAACAATACAATGATTCACTGGAGTTGTATCCTAACCAGGTAAAACTGCAGCATTATACTACCAGCCTGGCGGTTAATGCCTCCCGGGTGCCCTACGTACAACAGGGCTGGTCATGGGTATTACTGAATAAATATTGGGTGGTCAATCCTTGGCATGGTTTCAGCGATACCGGCATCGTACGGTTATATATTAAGCGGCAGGAGGTGGAAGCTTTGTGCGCTGCACTGGGCATTGCTTATACGACAGACATTATCCGCCCATATTACCTGTCGCTTTCTGATACAACCGCTTTTGCCCACCCGGTGCATGCTGCTGTCACAGCCGGTACCATCGTATTCCCTTATGCTGTTATCCGGGAAACACCGGACTATTATGTTATTGAATGTATAGCGCCGCCATCAGGCGGCGTGCTGGGTATTGGCGCTTCTGCCAAGCGTTGGCAGCCTGGACAGGTGGCGCCCCTGCTCCTGTATCCTAACCCGGTAACCGACCTGCTCATAGCCGAGGTGAATACCACGCAGGAAGGGAATATGTATTTTGAGATTGTCAATACACTGGGGCAGGTGGTGCGTGCCGAAAAACGGTTGCTCCAGGGCGGGTTCAACAGGTTGTCCTTCCCTGTAAAGGGCCTGGCGGCGGGGATGTACCTGCTTCGCAGTCCTCAATTAGCGCCGGCCAAGGGGGTAAGATTCATCAAGTTATAGGGCTATTATCTACCTGTTTAACCGGGAAATCGCATGCAATAAGGCCCAAAGGCCGTAATATTGCAAAAAATTTCTCGTAATGCGGTTTTCAAAGATCCTGTACAAGACTTCAAAGGGTGACAGCAAGGAGGTAGAGATCCGTTCGGCAAGCCTGCTGGTGCGCGCCGGGTACATCCGTCAATTGTCCTCAGGTATATTCAGTTATCTTCATTTTGGCCAGCGTAGCCTCAAGAAAATAGAAGGTATTCTCCGGGAAGAGATGAATGCCATCGGCGGCGATGAGATATGCATGCCGGTAGTGCATCCGGCCGATATATGGAAAAAAACGAACCGGTGGTACCAGATAGACCAATCGCTGGTGCGGTTTAAGGACCGTGCCGACCGCGATATGGTACTGGCCATGACCCATGAAGAAGTGGTGGCAGAGCTTTGCGTGAGTGAGATAGACAGCTATAAGCAATTGCCGAAGCTGGTGTACCAGATCTTTACCAAGTTTCGCGATGAAGCGCGCTCTCGCGGCGGACTGATCCGGGTGCGGGAATTCACCATGAAAGATTCTTATTCCCTCGACCGGGATGAAGCGGGCATGGTAAAGCAGTACAAGGAACATTATAATGCTTATTTCAAAATATTTGCCCGTGCGGGATTGCCTGCCGTAGCCATCAACAGCGATACCGGTATGATGGGTGGCCGCATGGCGCATGAATATATGTATGTGACGCCCATCGGTGAAGACACTGTTTTCATCAGTGACGATAATAAATATAAGGCGAATAAGGAAATTGCCACGTTCAAAAAGATCTATTCCAGCAAGGCCGAAGCGCCGTTGGAAAAAGTGCATACGCCCGGCGTGAAGACGATTGAAGACCTGGCCAATTTTATGCAGATGAGCAAGGAGGACCTGTGCAAGGCGGTATTTTATACAGCCAAGATTGATGACAAGGATAAAGTGGTCCTGCTCCTGGTGCGTGGCGATACAGAAGTGAATACCGTGAAGCTGGAGAAGATCATTAAAACAGATAAATACGCTCCTTCCACTGCCGAAGAGATCCTGCGCATAGGTGCGGTACCCGGTTATGCCTCTCCTGTAGGTATTGACCGCACGGCCTGCCTGGTGATTGCAGATGACCTGGTGGCCAATGCTAAAAGTATGGTGGCGGGCGCCAATGAAGTAGATTACCACATGAAGAATGTGGCTTATGGCCGCGATTTCACCGCCGATGTGGTAGCGGATGTGGTCAGCGCTTTTGACGGCGCTTTGAGTCCGCATGAAAACAGCACTGGTTCCCGTTTGCGTTCGGTAAGAGGTATTGAGATCGGGAATATTTTCCAGTTGGGCACCCGGTACACAACCGCCATGGGCGCTGTGTTCAATGATGAAGACGGCGTGCAAAAGCCGGTGATCATGGGTTCTTATGGTATTGGCGTAGGCCGCTTACTGGCTTGTCTGGCCGAAGAGTATATGGATGATAAAGGATTGAGTCTGCCTGTATCGGTAGCCCCTTATCATGTGGCGCTGGTGGCCCTGGCCGATAAGCCCGAGCTGGCGGAGCTGGCCGACAAGACCTACGAACAACTGAAAGCTGATGGCATTGAAGTGTTTTATGACGATCGCGAAATGAAGATGGCATCCGCCGGCGTGAAGTTTGCCGATGCTGACCTCATAGGCATTCCCATCCGCATTACTATTTCCAAACGCTCTGTGCAGAATGGTGGCGCCGAGATCAAGCTGCGCAAGGAAGAGAAAGGGGAGATTGTACCGCTGGACCAACTTTCCGCTAAAGTGAAAGAGATTGTACAGGGATTGTTTGCCCAACTGAAAGCGGGCGTGGACGCTGCAGAGAAGTGGGTTGATTAAATAATCAGGCAACGAGGCATAAAGGTATTGAGGCATCGAGGCAAGGGGATAACCCATGCTTTGGTGCCTTTTCTTTTTTCAGGAGATTTTCTTTTCGATGCCTGGGGTGTAAGTTCACGATGAATGGGACGGGCGCGTTTTTGGGGCTAAAAGCCCCCTAATAGAGCTTCGAGGCTGCAAGCCTCGAATAGCGGCACTAAGGGTTTAAAGGGCACAAGTACCCTTCCGCACAGGGCTGGGTGGCATGCTTACGCCAGTTGAAGTGATTGATTGTGAAACAGTTGAACGTTTACAGCCGTGTATATGCGGGAGATGTGACGAGGTTGCGATTTTAGTAAAATGCGCCTTTAATATATCGTTGGGATAAGGTTGGTATAGCTTTGCCATTTAGTACCCATTTAGTATCCATTTAGTATCCCAGGCGGACCTGGTTACTATCAGGGGAATGGGGTTTGTGTTGCCCGCTTTATGGAAACCTTCTGCCGGCGCATCTGGTTTATATGCAATGGCCAAAACTTTACTACGTGCCCGGCTTCATCAGCCTCCTGGCGCTTCCGGTGATCTTGTTGATCATCCACCCGGAAGATCCGGTGCGTCACAACAGTATCAGGATGGTTTTGCCTACCGATGAAAAGCCGGATGGAGAAAACATAAAATACTCCAGGTATGGTGTATTAGAAGCTGCTGCAGGAAAGCATATTACCACCGTTGAATTCTGGTATGACCCCGCCTATGTTGAAATAGATGAGTTCAGCTATCATGCCAAGCTTGATTTTGTGCGCCGGGAAATTGAGCGCATGAACTTCACACACGATACGCTATCTGTGCTCAAGATCGAATTAGGGGATGGTATTACTTATGGTGATTTTGTGCGGATACTGAATTGCCTCCTCATATACCGGGTAAAACGATACGCACTGGTGGATAACAGTTTTTACATTTTTGCCAACCCCATGCCGCCCAATCCTGCCGATTTTGAACCGCTAGATCCTGTTGATCAGGTCCCGGTCCTTGTAGATGGGGATTATGATGGACCAACTGCCTGGGACAAATTTTATTGGAAGCTGGAGGAGCAGTTGCGGATAGCCGCTTACATTATAAAATACAATTACCTGCTTCTTTCCGGCTTCCTGTTATTGATATTCCTGCCTTCCATAGAAAGAGCCATCCTAAAGCGGCGGTCTTTGAGACGCCTTTGATGATACAGTCAGGCGGTTAGCGGGTTGGGTTCGCCATACAAAAATTAATAAAGTATTGGGGGAAAAATTCTTATTTTTCCTGATAGCAACTTAAACTCCCTGGTTGTTTTCCCATCAAATCCCAAAACCTATATCATGCCCGCTGCTCCTATTACCCGTTTTCTGCTACAATCCCTGTTCGTATGTTGTTTCCTCATCTTCCCCTGCTGCATAGGCGCCTATGCACAGAAAGGAATGGATGAAAAGATAGACCGGATCATTACCAAGGCCATGGAGACCGAGGAGTTCCCCGGCATGGCGGTGGCCGTTATACAGGATAACAAAGTTTTGTTCAAGAAAGCATACGGCGTTACTTCCCGGCAGCAAAAAGGAAAGGTAGACGAGCAAACGGTTTTCAGCATCGGCTCTGTGTCCAAGGCATTCACCGGTGTGGGCGTCATGCTATTGGTGCAGCAGGGAAAAATAGGGTTGGATGATCCCATCAAAAAGTACATGAAAAACTTCCCGAAAGCCTGGAACGATATCAGCATCCGGCAATTTATGACCCATACCAGTGGCATACCGGATGTAAAGGGCGAAAAGGACGAAACTTCCTTTGACGAAACCGTAAAGCAGGCCGGTAAACAACCCATGGCTTTTACGCCCGGTCAAAAACAGCAGTATAATAATTTCAATTTTGCGATCCTGGGTAAGTTGATCGAAACTGTATCGGGCATGACTTACTCCGTATACATGAATAAGCAGGTGTTCAGTCCGCTTCAAATGAACCGCACAGGGGTGAATACCGTTAACGCCAATATAGCCCTGGGGCATTTGGTGAAGAAAGGGGAATGGAAAGAAGTGGCCTCACATTTCCGCCCGGCAGATTATGGCGTGCCTTCGGGCGGGTTACAAACCTCGCTGACGGATTTTATTAAGCTGGGCCAGGCATTAAACAGGAATACCCTGCTGAACCCCAAAACAACGAATACCATGTGGGTCCCTTATTCCAAAAAGTTATCCAATACGCCCGGCTGGCATTCCCGGATGAGTGGTGGGGAAGTGGTGATCCATAAAGGCGGCGGTGGAACAGGTATCGGCAGTGTTTGTGATTTTAAAATTGTGCCTTCCAAAAAGTTGTACGTTATCGTGATGGCCAATAAAGCCAACAACAAAATATCTCCTGCTGATATCACCGATGATATTTTATTGAAGTGTTTTAATATTCCTAAAGATACCAATGGCGCCAATGCCGGGGAAGGGAATGAGCATTAAGTAACTGAGTGGGCGATGTGTTGCCTGACACCGATTGAACAAGCTGCTATACTATGACTCACTGGTGAATATCTTAGCCTGAATTATTTTTACAATATGCCATTCTTTTGTTATATTCATTAAGTAACATCATCATTAAACCTTAAACTGACACTTATGAAAAAGAATGCCCCCATTATTGGCATTATTGCCTTTCTTACCTGCCTGCTTTTCTGGATAGCCTGCCAAAAGAATGAACAAGCTTCAATTGTACAGCAAACGGATGTAGAGAACATGGAAGGAGGTGCAGGGCCTTCACCGGTGGACACTATTTCACCCAATCCCATTTATAACATTACCGACAGTTGCGGGGTAACCTGTTTAGCGGGCAGTTGCGGCAGGAAAGCCACTTTCGATGGCCGGTATTGCAAGCTCGTATGCAAATGCGGCGGCGTTTTAGGAGGCTACCCGCAATGCGATCTCATTTGTAATTTCCCTACTACTCCTCCAGGACCCGGTCCGGACACCAGTGTGCAGTATACGCCCCGGCTGATCAGTTACCGGATTGAAGCAAACGACAAGCAAATGCAGGCACAGGCAGCGCTCATTGCAAAAATGAAAACAAGTGGTTTAAAGCATGCCGATAAGATTGTACATGAACTGCAGGAAATATACAATCTCTTTAAACACAATAATGGCAAACTAACCGAAGCCAATGCTGAAAAATATTCCTACCACCTGGCCAAAGGAGTTGCCTGGCAGGAAGAAAAATAGTGGGGGCGGGGAAGCAGCCAGCTTAAGTCCGCCTTATGGCTTTGTGATGGGGACCAGTTTACCGGTTGAAAAATCAACCGGCACCGAGATATGTTCCAGCGCGATGAGCCAGTTGCCGCCGACCTTGCGATAGCCGTTGGTAACGCGCACCCAGCGGTCGACCGGCTGACCTTGTGTGCCAGTGCCTGTAACGTGCATAAAGCAGTGGCCGAATCCGACGTCTCCATCCACGGTGATGTGGAGATCGGCAATAGCGATCTGCGGCCTGCCTTTGAAGTGCGTGAACATTTCTACAAAGGCCTCGCGGTATGCGTCGGTGCCACGGTGTTGCTTACGCGGTACAATATCGTAAACGACGAGTTGGTTGCCGGGCAGGTAGTTCTGCATAATTCTGTCAATGTCCCCTGCGTTGAATGCCGTCACAAAGCTGTCTGCCAGCGTCCGGATCGCTGTTTCATCATGCGGCGCAGCCACTTGTTCTTCCCGTTTCATAGCTTATAATTTTTAATCAATGGGCTACGATTTCCCTGCAAAAACTATGCACGGCCGGGTTAGCTGGCCAGGGGCCTGCTTGTTATGGCACCAGGAAAATTGTTTTACCAGTAAGCGATGTTGATCTGGTTGCAATTGCCCGACGCCACTACAGGTACCGAATACCAGGAAACAGTATAACCTGTTCCCGTAAATGAGCAGAAGCCGTTGAAGCTGTATTGACTGGAACCTCCATTCGGGTAAATGAACACATTGTAGGTGCCTTCAGGTACGGGTCCGATGTTGGTGCCGCCAGGCACCGCATTGAATAAGTACCAGGTGGCTGTGCCCTGGTTGAACATCCGGACAGTGAAAGTAACAGACGTATTGTTATTGCAATAAACCAATACATCGGTGAGGGGAGCAGCCTGTTGGGTGGTGTGGGACTGGCTGTTGGTGGAGGTTTCATTTACAGCCGGTTGGTTGGTGTGCGTTACGAAAAGGAATGCTGCGAGGATACCATTTAATTTTAGTTGCATAAGATAAGGTTTGTATAAAGTTACTGACAAAATCCATTTGGTGCTCGCAGGTGTTGGAAATGTTGCAATAGCCGGCAAGGCGGAAAGCATTGATCTTTTGCTTGTATTTTCTTTCTGTCTTTCCGCTTTGCCGGCAAACTGTACTTTCCGGCGTAAAACACTGAAACAAAATAATTTCTGTCATTTTTTTTGGTTGAATAAGTTGAAATACTACTTTTGCGCCGGAGAGATGGCAGAGCGGTCGAATGCGGCGGTCTTGAAAACCGTTGACTGTCACAGGTCCGGGGGTTCGAATCCCTCTCTCTCCGCCGCAAAGCCCTGATGGTCAATAGATTGTCAGGGTTTTTTTATTTCATTCAAACCTGCCTAACCATAAATTCCAATGCTAAAACTATTTAGAGGGATATTCAAAGATTACTTTTGGGACTTTTATAGGTGGGCGCAGCAAGTGCCTTTTGACACCCCTTTAGCAGAAGTTAAAGCTCAATTACCACTGTACGCTAAGGTAGATTGGGCCAATCCAGCAATCATGGGTAAAGGCTTATTATATCCGGTAATCTGGATTAAAGGATATAAAAAAAGGCAAAAAGCATTACTGGGTTTTGTAGATGGATTGTACACCGGATGTGTTATTAGGGGATAGGTTTTACAAGGTTTGGAGAATATAGGTCATTAATGAGTTACGACATATACTACTATAAATCAAAACTTGTCAAGCCAGATGAGGGATGCATTTTAAAATTCTAACTTGGCAGGACGACCTTAACAAGTGATGTATGGCTTTTTTCAGTTGGTTATTCAGAAGAAGGAAAAAGACTACCGTTACCTGTCCACGGTGTCTCGGTAAAGGCAAAGTGGATTTGAATGATATTAAAAGGCTCAAAATGGAGTTGAAATGGGCTCCTGGCAGGTGTGCCTATTGCAATGGCGTCGGAAAAGTGGCGCCGGAAATGGTAGCCAATGTGGCGGTAGATGAAGCCTACCTGACCACAGACCTGACGAACCGGGTAAGAATGCGACTGATCAATAAGGACCCGGAAGCTGTTATGCGTGCTGCGAGCCATGAGCAATCAATGGATGACTTCATTGAACAGGTCAGAAGACTGTATTTTGCTGAAAATAGGAGTACCGAGGAAATTGCAACGATTTACCTCCAGTCAGGGCTCGATATGGATCATGCAACTTATATCCGGGAAAAGAAAGAACTGATCGAATATATTAACAGGGTGGTAGCAAAGGACGCGTGAATCTGCCGCCTTATGGAGAGATGCCAGAGCTGGTTGAATGGGCCGCACTCGAAATGCGGAGTGTGGGAAACTGCACCGGGGGTTCGAATCCCTCTCTCTCCGCAGAAAATTTCGTTTCTTTGAAAACCCGCTCTGGTAGCGGGTTTTGTTATTCGAAATAAATTACTCATTTTTTAGCCAAAAATGTAAAGTATTGTATGCCAGTACTTTCCTGGTTCGAATCCCTTTCCGATCCTCTTAGCTTTCTGTTGCAGCTTAAATATGTGTTTTTAGGAGTATCGTTGATAAGAGATATGGTTGCCTGTGTAAGGATATTTCCCTGCCTTGATGTCGCTAACGACCTTATCTCTTTTTATTCCCCAAGCATTAGACAAGTAATGAACATGTGGACCTTGGCCAGTTTCTTTCCCGTTGACGCCCTTCATTGTATAAACGAAGCAGTGCCAGTTCGGGCCTTTATCAATAAATTTTGCGATTACAGTCTTCTGCTGCTCTATTGCGGCTTTGATTTGTCCTGTTGTTAAGGATGTTTTACCGTATACACTGACAGTTCCGTCTTCTTCTAAATAGGCCATTTGCGGCATATCTTCCCATTTCAGCCCTTGCGGCAATACTCTACCTGAATACATGCTATAGGCGAAGCCGTGAGTTTTGCAGACGTCATAAATAAATGCCATGACTAAATTAGTTGTCAATTGCAGTTGATTTATGCAAGACTGCTGCCTGTCCTTCTTTTTGAGAAACAATATCTTTCTCAATGGATCGGGGATTTCAATTGCCCCGGCCTCTTTCAAATGGTTAACAAAATCGTTGTACCCTGCTTTATAGCCGACTTTACGCGCTTCTGCATCATTAAAGCCGCGCTCTCCATGCTGCACTTTTTGAGCATTAACCTCCATCCAGGCGCCTTGATTAATGTATATTTCGAAAAAGCCTATTGACACACTCACTGCAGATGATCTGGCGACGATTGGATGTAAAAGGCAGTATGATGAGGAATTTCCGGAACTTTATGCCATAGAAAATCTGGATCATCTAAAATTATATATAACCAGGGAAGACGGCCGGTATAACCTGCGTGGGTATATGCTCAGGTTGATTAAACCAATCAATACTACACCTGAATTGATTGAGGAAGTTCTTATTAAATGGAAATTAAAAATGAATTAGTACCGACGATGCATCCATATATCCCTCATTTATTGAATGATATTACGGCGGCGCACCGTACAGAAAAGCCTTGCCAGGAAAGAGAAAAAAGCTTTGCAGAAATCCTGGAAGAGATCACCCGGATGAAAGAGGATCGAACGTATACATTCGGCTATTTCTGTGGGCTCAGGAAAGAGGATTTACCTCCTTCGGATCAACTTCTTAAGAAAGAAATGAAACTGGTAAGCAGTGCTTTTAAAAAGATGATGCGAAGCTGGAATCTTTCTTGTTGGTTGCCTAAGGGACTGCCTGCTGATCTGGTCTATGATCTGCTGATCTGGACGCTTGAGCGCAAGATCAATCCCCTGGAGTCTGGCATGGTACAATTTAGTTATTGCAGTATGGATCCCGCCAATTGTTTGCTGGGGCTGCATTGCACTTGTTTGAAGCGGAAGGCTTCTGAAGATGGAGGAAGTTTCATTGAGATTAAATTTTAACTTCCACAACTTAGCTCCATCCAATACTCCTTTGAAATTTTTTCCCGGAAAAACAGCCAGGCTCTTTTGTTCGAATAAATAATACCTCCCTGTTAGCTATTGATCTGCAGTTAAGAAATCTATCAAATTCATATGTATTATTCCCTGCTGACTCACACCTGTAGAAATATCGTTTAAAGTCACAACATATTTGGGGTAGTTGTCTTCAATTTGTAGGAGATTGCCGAATTCGCGCTGGGCTGTTGTTTCATCATTATTCAATGTGAGGCAGGCTTGCACATATAACCTGGAACCATTCTTGTCGCCTGCAAAATCAATTTCCTTTTCACCCATCTTGCCAACAAAAACCTTGTAATCTTGTTGCACAAGTCGTAAGTAAACAGCATTTTCCAATAACTTATGGATATCAGCACGCTGATTGAAACCAACAACTGCATTACGAAGACCTATATCTTCAAAATAATATTTCTCGCCTATTTCAAATATTTTCAGTCCACCTATTTCTGCGCGTGTTACCTTATGGACTATATAAGCATTGCTAAGGGCTTTTAAATAGTTTATAGTTAGCTGAGGGGACATTTCTACCCGCTGAGATTTAAGATATTTACTAATGTTATTCGCTGAAAACAAGCTGCCTGTATTATTTGCCAGATATATAACCAGGTTTTCAAGAAATGAAACATTACGTATATTTTCCCGGGCTACCACATCTTTTAATAGGATTGTTGAATATACGTTCCGCAGGTATTCAAAAGGAAGCTCGTCTTGTAATCCAATATTGGGTAAAAATGGCATGCCACCATAACGGAGATATTGCAAAACGGATTCAAATTTGTTGTCCAACCGATGAAATTCCAGGAACTCCTGATAGCTTAAACTGTGTATGTGGAAAGCTATATATCTTCCAGAAAGATGGGTAGCCAGTTCTCCTGAAAGCATGTTGGCGTTACTGCCTGTACAATAGATGTCGCAAATATTTTTAGCCAGCAGACTGCGAAGACTTTTCTCAAAAGAAGATATTTCCTGCACTTCGTCTATGAAGAAATAATTATTCTTGTCGTTAATGAATTTATCTTTCAAATAAGCATTCAAATCTGTATGTGTTTTAATGGAAACAAATTCATTCAGTTCCATGTTTATATACAGGATATTTGCATCAGGATCTGTATTCCGGATATGGTCCATTAATTGAAGCAATACATAGCTTTTTCCTACCCGGCGCTGCCCGGTTAATACTTTGATTGTAAATTCTTGGCATGTTGACCCATCATTCCTCGATGTTGACCCACCCCTGATGGTAGGCAATAAAAGAAAGAGCTTGATGCGTGTTAAAAATACAAAGGGTTATTGATTGGCTTTTGATTTTTTTC